>DASZKF010000260.1:0-3722 GCA_035947355.1 Pyrinomonadaceae bacterium
GGGCGAGTTTGGAGACGAGGTAGGTCGGCACGGACGACTGGTCGGCGAAGGGCTCGTCGAAGTGGCGGACGAGTTCGTCAACCAACTGGCAGACCTCGGGCGTGACGATCAGCTCGCGGTGGTCGGTCTCGAAATGTTTGGCGGCGAGGCGCGCGTACTTCAGCTCGTCGAAGCTGTCCTCGCGGAAGCCGATGGAGAAGGTCTTGACGGGCGCGTTCGTGGCGCGGCTCATCAGCCCGACGATGGTGCTCGAATCGACGCCGCCAGAGAGGAACGCGCCGAGCGGCACGTCGGCGACGAGCATCATCCGCACGGACTCTTCGAGCCGCGCGCGCAACTCCTCGACGTACTCCTCCTCGCGCCGCGGCGGGTCGTCCGTCTCCGTGGGGAAGTCCCAGTAGACTTCGGCCGTCACCCGTCCGTTTTCTAAGACGAGGCGGTGGCCGGCTTCGAGCTTGCGGACGCCGCGGAAGACGCTCAAAGGCTCGGGCACGTAGCCGAGCGTGAGGTAGGCGTCGAGCGCGGCCGGGTCCGTCTCGCGCTCGACCTCCGGGTGTTCGAGCAGGCACGTCAGCTCGGAGCCGAAGACGAAGGTGCCGCGCGGCGTCAGGGTGTAGTAGAGCGGCTTCTCGCCGGCGCGGTCGCGGGCGGCGAAGAGGCGCTCGCGGCGCGCGTCCCAGACGGCGAAGGCGAACATGCCGCGCAGGCGCTCGACGCAGGCGTCGCCGAACTCCTCGTAGGCGTGGACGATCGTCTCGGTGTCGGAGCGGGTGCGGAAGCGGTGGCCGCGCGCTTCGAGTTCGCGCTGCAGCTCTCGGTAGTTATAAATCTCGCCGTTGAAGACGACCGTCACGCGCGGGTCGCAGCCCGCCATTGGCTGGCGTCCGCCCGCGAGGTCTATGATCGAGAGCCGGCGCATGCCGAGCGCCGCGCGGCCCGAGACCTCCGTGCCCTGGTCGTCCGGCCCGCGGTGCGCGATGCGGCGGCACATGCGCGCGACGAGCGCCTCCCGCTCCGGCAGGGCTTCGGCCCCCGGCGCTGCTGACTCCACGAATCCCGCGATGCCACACATAAGAGAATTGTTGATTTTCGATTTTCGATTTAGTTATCAGTCATCAGTTGTCAGTTCTCAGTAGAGGCAATAGCTGATGACTGACGACTGATAACTTTAAATCCAAATCTAAACTTTCTTCGCCGCCGCCTCGCGGATCGGCTCCCAGCGGGCGTAGCGCTCGCCGCGCGCGAACTGGTAGAAGGCGACGAGCGCGGCCACGTTCGCCAGCACGAAGTATTGCGGCAGCGCGAGGAGCCGCGGCCGCAGGCCCGCGCGCTCCAGCAGCCACCCGGCCCCGGCCGCCGCGTAGAAGACGACTTGCGCCGCGGCCGCCCCGGCGTAGAAGCGCGAGCCGGGCGCGAGCGCGAGCGACGACGCCAGGCACATGAGCAGGAAGACCGGCACGAGGTAGCGCATCACCTTGTGCGAGATGAGCTGCACGGCGTAGAAGCCGGCCCGCAGCGGGTTCAGCATCGCGCGGTGCCGCCACAGGTCTGTGAGCGTCTGCGCGATGATGCGCACGCGCATGCGCAGCTCGCGGCCCGGCCGGCGGTTCGTCTCCTCGGTGCAGACGGCCGAAGGCTCGTAGACGGCGCGCAGCCCCTGCTCGACCATCTTCGTGGCGATGATGAAGTCGCTGCACGCCTCGTGGTAGAGCGGCACGTAGGCCGCGCGCCGCACGGCGTAGAGGCAGCCCGGCGCGCCGATGAGCGAGCAGGCGCGGCTCTCGTGCCGGCGGAGGAAGGTCTCGTAGCCCCAGTAAGAGCGCGCGCCGCGACCCGTGGCCGTCTCGGCCGGGTCAACGTAGACGAGGTGGCCGGCGACGCAGCCGACCGAGGGGTCTGCGAAGTTCGGCGCGAGCGAGCGCAGCACGTCGCGCCGGTAGAGCGTCGTGGCGTCGGAGAAGAGGACGACCTCGCCGCGCGCCAGCCCGACCGCCGCGTTCTGCGCGGCCGTCTTTCCGAGCCGCTCCGGCTGCCGGTGGAGGCGCACGCCGCGCGCGGCGAAGGAGCGCGCGATCTCGTCCGTCCGGTCGGTCGAGCAGTCGGAGGCGACGATCACTTCGAGCTTGGCGGGGTCGTAGTCGAGCGCCAAAGTGTTTTCGAGCTTGGCGGCCAGGTCGCGCTCCTCGTTGTAGGCCGTGATGACGACGGTGACGGTCGGCTCGCACGCGGCGCGCCGCAGCGCGCGGGGCCGCAGGCGGCTCACCGCCCACACCAGGAGCGGGTAGCCGGCGTAGGTGTAGAGGAGCGCCAGCGCGCCCGCCCAGAAGACGATTTCCGCCGAGAGTCTCATCCGAACGTCAAGTCTCCCCCGCCCCCGCGGCTCGCGGGCCGGGCCGCGCCGCCGCGCCTTCCGGCCCGTCGGTAAGCGCCGGCTGCGCGCCGCCGGGGCTCGCCGCCCGCCCGCCGCCGACCGCGTAGAGGCGGCGCAGGCAGACGGCGTAGCCGACCAGGTGGTAGACGTACCAGAGGTGCGCGACCGAGGCGAAGAAGCTGCTCACCATGTAGCCGGCGAGGCTCGCCTGCAACCCGACCGAGAGGTAGTAGTAGCGGGCGAGCTCCTTCACCCCCAGCGTCTCGCGCTCGACGGCGCGCAGCCGCACGAGCGGCGCGATGATGAACAGGCAGTAGACGACGAGCGCGGCCAGCCCCATCTCGGACGCCACCTGCGTGTAGGAGTTGTGCGCGACCTGCTCGCGGAGCGACTTGAAGTGGAAGTTTCCGATCCCGACGCCGAAGATCGGGTAGCGGAGGGCGACGACGACCGAGCGCCAGAGCACCGCCTGCCGGGCGGTGGCCGAGCCCGTCGCGTCGCCGCCGAAGATGGACGACAGGCGGCTGCCGTACTCGTTCGGCACGGCGATGACGAAGGCCGCCACCGCGAGCACACCCAGCGCGAAGACGGCGGGGCGGTTCTTGCGCCCCAGCTTCCACCCGAGGACGGCCGAGGCGGCGAGGAGGCCGAGGAAGCCCCCGCGCGAGAAGGTGACGACGGTGGCGGCGACGAACAGGGCGGCCGCCAGGCCGTAGGCCAATTTCTTCAGCGGCCCGCGCCGCCCGAACATCAGGCAGACGGCGAGCGGGATCATCGTCACCAGGTGCAGCGCCAGGTCGTTCGGGTTCTCGAAGAGGCCGCCGATGGCCCCCTT
Organism: Pyrinomonadaceae bacterium; assembly: GCA_035947355.1. Classification (GTDB taxonomy): domain Bacteria; phylum Acidobacteriota; class Blastocatellia; order Pyrinomonadales; family Pyrinomonadaceae; genus QHXN01. The sequence continues at coordinate 3,207 of DASZKF010000260.1, forward strand.
CACGCGCCCGCCGCGGCCGAGGCGGCCCGCGGCGTAGTCGTTGATCGCGGCGGCGCTCATGAAGACGCTGGCCGCCAGAGACAGCAGGATCAGCCAGTGCAGCCTCCGCTCCGTCCGCACGACGTTCACCAGCACGACGAACATCAGCACGACCTTGCCGAACTCGACGAAGTTAGCCCAAGCCTCGGCGGGGCTGACGGCGAGCGGGACCGAGAGGAGCGCGGCGAGCAGGAGCAGCAGGGCGAGGTTGACCTCGCGCGGGCGCGCCGCGAGGTTGCCCTCCGCCGAGAGCTGTGCGGGGAAGTAGGCGGCCAGCGTGAAGATCGCCAGCACCTGCGCCCCGTACGCGAGCCCCGGCAGGGGTAAGTGTTCGTAAGGGCGGAAGAAGACGAAGGCCGTGAACAGGAACAGCCCGACGTAGCTGACCAGGTGCGCGCGCCGCGTGCTCCACACCTCGGGGCGCGGGCCGGCGGGCCGGCGGGCGCCGCGGCCGCGCTTCCGCCTCCCGCGCCGGGC
>DASZKF010000261.1:0-8379 GCA_035947355.1 Pyrinomonadaceae bacterium
GCAGTGAATCGTCAGCGTAGCGAAGAGTCAAACGATTCACGATTTACGATTCACGATTTACGATTCGCGTCTTTCGGAGGTTCGAGGCCATCGCCACCGTACAGGGAAACACGCAGGGGCTGAAGCAGAACCAGCTCCGCCGCATCGAGAAGCTCTACTCGCGCCGCATCGCGCCGCAGCAGGTCGTCACTCCCGAGTTCGCGCGCCAGCTCTCCGAACTCTCGCACGAGACCAACCGCCAGCTCGGCGCTCTGATAGACCGCAAGGGCTATGTCGAGTACGTCGTCGTCGGCGACGCCCGCCGCATCGAGTGGCCCGACCTCAAGCGCACGCGCGTCGGCTCAGATCGCTTCCGCGGCCTGCGCGCCGTCCACACGCACCTGCGCGGCGAGGAGCTGACGCAGGACGACTTGAACGACCTGGCGCTCCTGCGCCTCGACCTGATGGTCTCCGTGGACGTGGACGGCCGGACGGGCCTGCCCGGCCGCGTGCGCGCCGCGCACCTCCTGCCGACGACCGCCGCGGACGACGGCGGCGGCGACGCCGGGCCTTCCGAAGCCTACGGCTTCATAGAGGCCCCGGCCGCCTCGCAGCTCGACGTTGACTTCCTCGAACTCATCAACTCGCTCGAAGAGGAGATGGCCCGCAACCGCCGCGCGGGGCGGGCGGCCGCCGCGCGCGACCGCGCCATCCTCGTCGGCGTCACGACCGGCTCGGTCGTAGAGGCCGAGGAGTCCATGGCCGAGCTGCGCGAGCTGGCCGCGTCGGCCGGCGTCGTCGTCCTCGCCGAGGTCATCCAGCGCCGGCAGGCCATAGACCCGCGCACCGTCCTCGGCCGCGGCAAGCTCGACGAGCTGATCGTCCGCGCGCTCCGGCTGGGCGCAGACCTCATCGTCTTCGACCGCGAGCTCAGCCCGGCGCAGGTGCGCTCGATTACGGAGGCCACCGACCTCAAGGTGATAGACCGCGCGCAGCTCATCCTCGACATCTTCGCGCAGCGCGCGCAGACGAGCGAGGGCAAGATACAGGTCGAGCTGGCGCAGCTCAGGTACATGCTGCCGCGGCTCATCGCCGGGCAGGACTCGGCCTTCTCGCGCCTCGCCGGCGGCATCGGCGGGCGCGGCCCCGGCGAGACCAAGCTGGAGACCGACCGCCGCCGCGTGCGCGACCGCATCAGCCGGCTCGAGAGAGAGATCGGGCACCAGCGCACGCGCCGCCAGGAGCGCCGCAAGGGGCGGGCGCGCCGCGACCTGCCGGTCATCTCCATCGTCGGCTACACGAACGCCGGCAAGTCAACTCTGCTCAACACGCTCACCTCTTCGGAAGTCCTCGCCGAGCAGCGGATGTTCGCCACGCTCGACCCGACCTCGCGCCGGCTGCGGCTGCCGCGCGAGCAGGAGGTCATCATCAACGACACGGTCGGCTTCATCCGCGACCTGCCGCCCGACCTCATCGCCGCCTTCCGCGCCACCCTCGAAGAGATTGACGACAGCGACCTGCTCATACACCTCGTAGACGCCTCGAACCCGCGCTGGCAGCAGCAGCTCGAATCGGTCGAGCGCATCCTCGCAGACCTCGGCCACACCGACGTCCCGCGCCTCGTCGCCTTCAACAAGTCCGACCTCCTCCGGCCGCAGGACGTGGAGCTGCTCCTGCGCCAGGCCGCGCAAGACGGCGCGCGCGAGTGCCTCGCCGTCTCGGCCGTCAACCCGGCCTCCGTCCGCCCGCTCGTCGTGCGCGCCGGCGAAATCCTCGCGCGCGACCTGACGCGCGAGGACGGGCCGCGCCGCACGGGCCGCGGTGAGGCGGGCGACGAGGCCGCGGCGCCCGATGGACGCCGGGGAGGGCCGCCGCGCGCCGCGCGCGACGAGGAGGCCGAGACGGTCGCACGCTGAGGCCCCCGAAAGCCATGATCAAACACGGGCGCCGCCCCCGTTTCACCACCCCGCTCACCGAACTCCGCAACCGCGCCGCGCGCGCCGTCTCCCGCCCCCTCTTCTGGTTCCGCCCGACGACGCGCTACCTCGCCGGGTTCCTCGCGCTCGTCGCCCTGAGCACGCTGCTCCTGTCGCGCACGCGCACGGCGACGCCCGCGGCCGAGGCTTACCAGGCCGGCGACGTCGTCACGGCCGACGTGATCGCGCCGGCCGACATCACCTCGACCGACGCCCGCGAGACCGAAGCCCGGCGCGCCGCCGCCCGCAACAACACGCCGACCGTCTGGAACTACGACCCGTCGCGCGTCGAGGCGGCCGCGAGCACCTTCCGCAACTACTGGAACGCGCTCAGGCAGCAGGCCGAGGCCCGCGCCGCCAACGCCAACTCGAACGCGAACGCCACGGCCGAGCGCGCCAACTCGAACGCCGAGCGGGCCGAGCTGTCCTGGCCCGGCCCGGCCGACAACCGGCAGATGCTCGCGCGCGCCGTCGTCGCGCACCGCTTCGACCCGGCCGCCCTCGAAACCCTCACGCGCATGATCCGCGAGGCCGGCTCGGGCTACGTCTACGAAGACGCGGACTCCCAGCACGTCCGCGCCGAGGCGCGCGTCCGGGAGGTGCGCGGCGGCGCGCTGTCGCTCGTCAACACCGCGCAGAGCCGCTTCGTCTCGCTGACGGCGGCGCGAGAGAGCCTGCGCGGCCGCGTCTCGGAGCTGTCGGGCTGGAACGTCGTCGAGCGCGAGCTGCTCGCCTCGGCGATGCTGCCGCTTTTGCGGCCGACGCTCACTTTCGACGTGGCGGCGACCAACGAGGCGCGGGTCGAGGCGATGCGGGCCGCCCCGCCCGCGGTCATCGCCCTCAAGCGCAACCAGATCATCGCCCGCGAGGGCGACACCGTCACGCCGCAGATGCTCGCGCAGTTCGCGGCCGTGCGCGACTACAGCCACACCGAGCGGCGGCCGCAGCTCTTCGTCGGCCTCTTCGTCTTCGTCGCCGCGCTCTACTGGGGCGCGTGGCGCTTCACGCAGTACCGCTCGACGATCACGACGCTGCCGCTCTCGGCCGCGCGCGGCTTCACGCTCGTCAGCCTCTCCGTGCTGACGGGCCTCGTGCTGATGCGCGTCGGCTTCGTCCTCGCCGACTCGATCGCCTCGCGCTCGACGCACGCGCCGACGAACGACGCGAGCCTCTGGGCCTACGCCATCCCGTTCGCGGCCGCCGCGCTCCTCGTCACGCTGCTCGTAGACACGCAGCTCGCGCTCATCACGGCGGTGCTGACGGCCGTCTTCGCCGGGCTGCTCGCGCCGAGCGGGATGCTCACGGCCTGCTTCGCGCTCGTCTCCTCTTCGGCGGCCATCTACGGCATCGGCCGCTACGCCGAGCGGCAGTCGGTGACGAAGGCGGGCCTCGTCGTCGGCCTCCTCAACGTCCTGCTCGCCGTCGCCGCGATGCTCGTCGCGCAGAAGCCCCTGACCTTAAACGCCATCCTGCTGGCGGCCGCGTGCGGCCTCGGCGGCGGGCTCCTGACGGCCATCTTCACGGCCGGCCTGCTCCCGATCAACGAATCCACCTTCGGAATCCTGACGGACGTCAAGCTGCTCGAACTGTCGAACGCAGACCTGCCGGTCCTGAGCCAGTTGGCCCTGCGCGCGCCCGGCACGAACCAGCACTCGCACGCCGTCGGCCGCCTGGCCGAGGACGCCTGCCGCGACATCGGGGCGAACCCGTTGCTCGTCCGCATCGGCGCGCTCTACCACGACATCGGGAAGCTGGCCGCGCCGAACATGTTCGTCGAGAACCAGTCGGGCGATAACCCGCACGACCGCCTCAGGCCGACGCAGAGCGCGCGCATCATCACCAGCCACGTGACCTACGGCCTCAAGCTCGCCAAGGAGATCGGCCTGCCGCGGCAGATCGCCGACTTCATCCCCCAGCACCACGGCACGCGCACGCTCCACTTCTTCCTGCGCAAGGCGCAGGCGCAGGCCGGCGAGGGCGAGGCGGTCAACGAGTCGGAGTTCCGCTACCCCGGCCCGAAGCCGCAGTCGAAGGAGGCGGCCGTGATGATGCTCGCCGACTCGTGCGAGGCGGCGGCCCGGAGCCTGGCCCGGCCCGACCCCGACAACATCCGCACCATCGTCTGGAAAATCTTCGACGCCATCGTCAGCGACGGCCAGCTCGACGAGTGCGACCTCTCCCTGCGCGAGCTGACCAAAGTCCGCGACTCGATCACCACCGCGCTCACCGCCATCCACCACGCCCGCATAGACTACCCCGGCTTCAACCCGCCCTCGCTCGACCCGGCCGGCGCGCCGCTCCCGCACCCCGAACTCGACAGCGAGGAGCGCGGCGTCTCCTACTCGCGCCCCTCCGAAATCCCCATCAGCAAGGGCGGCGAGGTCGAGGACGAGGCCCTGACGGGCAAGGGCAAGAGGTAGCAGCCCCGCCGGCGAAGCTCACGCCCGGAGTTAGAAACGACCCCGAAGTTTGTCGAAGGTTGTCCGGAGGTCTTCCGGTAGGACACGCGTCTCGGCGACGGTCGTCATGAAGTTGGCGTCGCCGGACCAGCGCGGCAGGACGTGCAGGTGGAGGTGGTCGGTGACGCCCGCGCCGGCCGCCCGGCCGAGGTTCATGCCGAGGTTGAAGCCGTGCGGGTGGTAGACTTCTCCGAGGACGGCGGTCGCGCGCCGCGCGAGGGCCATCATCTCGTCGGCCGTCTCCCCGGCGAGTGCGGCGAAGTCGGCCGTGTGCTCGAAGGGCACGATCATGAGGTGCCCGCTGGTGTACGGGTAGATGTTGAGGACGACGAAGTTGAGGCGGGCGCGGTGGAGGATGAAGGTCTCGGCGTCGTCAGCGCGCGCCAGCAGCGAGCAGAAGACACAGGCCCCGCCGTGCCCGGTCTTTTCGCCGCTCGCGCCCTTGATGTAATCGTACCGCCAGGGTGTGTAGAGCCTGTCCACTTCTCACCTGCGCGAACGCGGGGCGGGCCTTCACATGAGGGGCGGCTGCTGCCCGCCGCCGTCGCCGCCCCCGCCCTCGTCGGCGCGCGGCTCGGGGCCGGCGTCCGTGGCCGCGGGCGTCGAGGCGCCGTTGCCGCCCGGCTCCTCGTTGATCAGCTCCTTCAGCTCCTTGCCGGGCTTGAAGTAGGGCACGCGCTTGGCGGGGATGTCGACGGGCGCGCCGGTCTTCGGGTTGCGGCCGCGGCGCGCGCCGCGCTCGCGCACGCGGAAACTGCCGAAGCCGCGCAGCTCGATCTTCTCGCCGTGGTTGAGCGTCTCGATGATGCTCTCGAAGACGATCTCGACCAGGCGCTCGGCGTCCTTCTTGGTCAACTCGGCGGCGCGCGCCACGTCCTCGACCAGTTCTGCTTTAGTCATGGTGGTCGTCACCTCGTCAGGCTCTCTGGCGGAGGCCCGGCGGCCTCGGCTCGGGCGGGTCAAAGTTCATGCGCAGTTACAGCCGGCCTGTAACTTAGCAGAAATCCGGAGCGCGTAGCAAGGGCAAAACGTTTGTGGGGCCAACAGTTTAGCTTACTTCGAGGGGCGGAAGTTAAATCAGCAACAGAGACACAGAGACACAGAGAAAAGAAAATAAAAACCCTTGCTGGAGAGTTGAGTTTGGAATCCGCCGTTCAAGTCTCTAGCAAGGGTTTTCTTTCTTCTTCTCTGTGTCTCTGTGTCTCTGTTGCTGATTTGAAAAAGGAGTCCGCGCCGAATCTCCGTAGAGACGCGGCGCGGGATTTTGATGAAGGAGTCGGGCGCTTAGCGGTTCTCGCCCTCGGAGCCGCCGCCCGAGCGCTTGTTGAAGAAGTCGGCCAGCTCACCCAAAGAGGCCATGCCGCCGCCGGCATCGGTCGTGTAGCTCTTCACGTCCACGACCGGCTCGTCCGACTTGGCGGCGCGGGCCGACAGACCGATCTTCTTCGACTCCGGCTCGATGCGAAGTATCCGGAAGTCCATCTCCTGCCCGACCTGCGCCGCGTCCTCGGGCCGCTCGACCCGCTCGTCGGAAAGCTCCGAGACGTGGCACAAGCCTTCCAGGCCCTCGGCCAGCTCGACGAACGCGCCGAAGTTGGCGAACCGCGTGACGCGCCCGCGGACGATGTCGCCGGGCCGGTGCTCGCTGACGAACTTGTCCCAGGCGCTCGGCTCCATGTCCTTGATCGAGAGCGAGAGCCGCCGGTTCTCCGTGTCTATGTTGGTGATGACGGCCTGTATCTCCTGCCCCTTCTTCAGAGCCTCGCCGGGGTGCTTGATGCGCTTGTTCCAGGAGATGTCGGAGACGTGGACTAACCCGTCCACCCCGTCCTCGACCTCGACGAAGGCGCCGAAGTCCGTCAGGTTCCTGACGCGGCCCGAGACGCGGTCGCCGACGTGGTAGCGCTCGTGCAGCGTCTCCCAGGGGTTCGGCTGCGTCTGCTTCATGCCGAGGCTGATGCGGCGGTTCTTGGGGTCAACGCCGAGGACTTCCACGTCCACCGTCTCGCCGACCTGTACGATCTTCGAAGGGTGCTTCATCCGCTTCGACCAGGTCATCTCGGAGACGTGGACGAGCCCCTCGACGCCCGGCTCCAACTCGATGAACGCGCCGTAGTCGGTGACCGAGGCGATCTTCCCTTGCAGGCGCAGGCCCGTCGGGTAGCGCTCCTCGACCGACTCCCAGGGGTCGGGCAGGAGCTGCTTGTAGCCGAGGCTGACGCGCTCGCGGTCGCGGTCGAACTTCAAGACCTTGACCTGCACGGTCTCGGCCACCTTGAACATCTCGGCCGGGTTCTGGAGGCGGCCCCACGACATGTCCGTGACGTGCAGGAGGCCGTCAATCCCGCCGAGGTCAACGAAGGCGCCGTAGTCGGTCAGGTTCTTGATCTGGCCCTCGACGATGATGCCCTCTTCGAGGTTGTTGAGGGTCTCGCTCTTCTTGCCCTCGTTCTCCTGTTCGAGGATGGCCTTGCGCGAGAGGACGACGTTCGAGCGCTTGCGGTTGAGCTTGATGACGCGGGCCTCGATCTCCTGGTTGCGCAAGGATTCGAGGTTGCGGATGGGGCGGATGTCCACCTGCGAGCCGGGCAGGAAGGCCGCCACGCCGTCCACGTCAACGCGGAGTCCGCCCTTGACGCGCTCGGTGATGCGCCCCTTGACCGGCGTGCCGTCGCGGTAAGCCTTCTCCAGCTCGTCCCAGGCGCGCATCCGCACCGCGTCGGCGCGCGAGAGGACGGGGACGCCCTCCTGCGACTCCATGCTCTTGACGAGCACCTCGACCTCGTCGCCGCGCTTGACCGTGACCTCGCCGCCCTCCATGAACTCCTCTTTGGGGACGATGCCCTCGGACTTGAAGCCGAAGTCTATGACGACCGAGCGCTCGGTGACGTTGACGACCGTGCCGCGCACCACCGACCCCTCCTGGAAGCCGGCCTGCTCCTGCTCGTACTGTTCGAGCATCGCGCCGAAGTCGAAGTCTGAGCCGCCGCCGCGCTCCTCCTCGTCGTCTTCATCGCCGCCCTGCCCGGCCGCGGGGGCGTCGGAGGCCGACGCCGAAGGGGCCGTCCCGCCGCCGGCCGAGGCCCCGGCCGCGGCGGCGATGCCCGCCGTGTCGGGCTGCTCGGTTGGTTGGTTGGCCGCCGCGCCTTGCGGGGTCTCCGTGTCGGTGGTTTCGCCGTTCGTCGGCTTGGTCTCTTCAGTTGACATGCGAACTCCTGTCAGACTCCTGCTGGAATTGTCTGCTGGCGCGGAGGGGATTCTCCCCCCGGCGCCTCCCCGGCGGCAAGCCGTTCGTGCGCGGCGCGTGGCGGGCGAGCCGGAGCGTCCGCGGCCGCACGTGATCGGTTGCTGGTGAGTAGCCGGTGATGATTGACGGAAGGCGAAGGATTTGAGGCGGGGGATGCGAGCCGCAGTATCTCAGTGAAGAGGCTACCGTGAATTTCAGAGTTTCCTCGTTGCCCGTGGATCACCCGCGTGATCCGCCAATCACCTGCTAATCTGCCAGGTAGGGGAGCAATTTACACACCCAAACTGCGGCGTGTCAAGGCTGTAGAAGCGGTCAAGGCAAAAGGCAAAATTGGAAGACGGAGGGCGCGCCGCCCGACCTTCCAATTTTTGCCTTTTGCCTTTTGCCCTGACTTACCGGCTGGCCGCGCCGGCCCGGTCGCGGCGCGCGACGAAGACCCCGGCCGAGTGCGAGCCGACGAAGATTTTGCCGGGGTCGCTCGGGTCGAAGGCGAGTGACCAGACGCGGCGGCTCGGGAGCGGCGGGTCGAGCCGCTGCCAGGTCATCCCGGCGTCGGCCGAGCGGAAGACGCCGCCGCCCTCGGCCGGCGTAAACACCCGCCCGCCACGCTCGTAGGCGTTGCCGGCGAAAATCTCGTCCGGGTTCTCCGGGTTAATGAGGATGCTGGTGAAGCTGCCCAAGGGCAGGCCGCCGCCGCGCCGCAGCCAGCGCTGGCCGC
>DASZKF010000262.1:0-5573 GCA_035947355.1 Pyrinomonadaceae bacterium
CCAGTAGCGGACGCCGGGCTCAAGGGCCAGGGCGGTGAAGCCGTGCGCCTGGTCGTCCGGGTCTTCGGACTTGCCGGAGAAGTCGCGCCTCAGCAGTTCGAGCATGCGCGCGCTGCGGGCCGGCGTGACGGCGCGGCCCAGGGCGATGTCGGTCAGGAGCGCGGCCGTCGCGTCGGTCGTCAGCTTGTTGCGGTTCTCGTAGTTCGGCCCGAGGAACTGCCGCTCGCGCCCGTAGGGGCCTTCGCACCAGGGCTTCTGGTTGACGTTGATCCGGCCGGGGCCGACCGCGTAGCCGAGCGAGGCGAAGTAGCGGTTGACGACGTTCCGCTTCTCAGACCACTCCTTCAGCTCCTCCGGCGGAAGCTCCGCGCCGTTCGCGACGCCGGAGATCACGTCCACGACGAAGTGCGTCGCGTCGTTCGACGAGTCCACGATCATGTCGCGCATCGCGCGGTTGAGTTCTTCCGTCTCCTTCAGCTTCCCGTCTTCGAGCCAGCGGTGCGCGGCCACCAGGTAGAAGAGTTTCACCACGCTCGCCGGGTAGATCGGCTCCGCCCCGCGGAAGCTCGCCCGCCTCACGTTCTTCGGGTCGGTCAGGTCAACGAGCGTCACGGCCAGGTGCTTCTCGCCGAAGCCCTTCCCGGCGAACCGCGCGACGGCCGCCCGCGCCGCCTCGTCCACAACCTTTTGCAGACCGGGGTCGGCCGCGGCCTGCGTCCTCGCCGCCTCCTGCCCGGCGCACGGCGCGACGAAGACGAAGGCGAGGGCGAGCAAGATGAGAATTCTTTTCATGGCGTAACTCGCGCTCCGGTTTGGATGAGTTGTTAGGCGCGGGCTACCTCGCAGGGCACTTCGGACGCCTACGCGCCTTTGCCCCGCAACCCTCTTTGCTTTCACTCACTCCGACCGTCAGTTCCGGCTCAAGCGGCGGCATGCCCCGCGGGAATAAGTGAGCGAACATCGTAAACTCCTGCCGGTGGCCGCCGTAGCGCCAGGCAACCCGGTTCCACTCAATCCTGCGGAAGTTTACGAGGTAATTCCTCGCGCGGAGAGCTCTGGCTTCCGCCTCCCTGCGGCAAGAGAGTTTCCCGTCGTATACGGTAATGTAGCCGATTGCGTCCGGGTCGCTCGCCAGCACGAAGGCGAAGGTGTCGAGGAGCGCCCTCTCATTCTCCCAGCAGATATTGCCATACTCCAGGTATGGCCTCGCATGAATCCTCGGAGTGTTTGCACCCTGGGCGATAGTCGGAGGAGCGGCCGGCGGCCCGAAGGTGAGACAGAGGAACATCACAGCCAGTGAGACCGGCATGCCTATTTCTCCAACGAAGCCAGCGCCGAACGCCGCCAATCAGCCGCCGCGCGCACCACGCCGAGGCGGCCAAGTTCTCGATGAAAGACCCGCCGACTCGCGGTCGGGTGCGGGCCGTTGCTGGGCGCGGCATCGCAAACAGCCGCCCCGGTTAACTAACTACCTCTCGCGTATGCCCTCTCCCTTACGAGTCCGCCCCTCTTGTATGAGTAAATCGCGCGATACAAATATTTAGGGAGACAAGTCTCGTCATCCACCTCACACCCGTAGACGGCGACGAAAATCTTCCCGTGCTTAATTGATTCAATCCTTCCCACCATTTCGGTTGAATTGTCTTCGTTAAACTTGAGGAAGCTTATCCCGGCCGCGAGTCCATACCCCCGTTTGCTTTTCAAGAACACCGCTATGTTTGAAGTCTGTGTGGCCGGGTTACAGCGCCGCGATTCACAGAATACGAGTTCTACAACCGCATCCAGGTCGCCGTCATGATCGACGTCGCGGCTGAAGGTCCGCTTCTCGTATAGTACGTGGCCCTCACCGTCACCCTTATTCAAGGCCCTGATGGTTCGAGCGCTATACCGACCGATTACGGTTTGCAGACCGCCATCCCTTTTAGGCCCGGGCTGCGCCGATGCCCGCGCTGAAGAAATGATTAATGTGCAGAGGAAAAATGTGACGGTGTTCCTCAACTTCCACCTCCGCGTTCATTCCGACTTACGTGGAAGCGCCCGACGCATATTAGACGTACTATTCGCTGCCAGTAAAGACGCCCACACCGCCGCCTAATTCTGTAACGGCGGGAAGATTTCCAGGAGACATCCCGTCCCGGAGGTGACAGGCCGCCCCGACCGCATTTGCATTCGCTTCGAACCGGCGGAGGCGGGGAGTCCGCCCCTGGCAGTCTTCTCGCGCCCGGCGTCGCCTTCAACGCGTGAGGCCGGTGAAGAGGTAGATGACGAGCGAGTTCGAGAAGTCTATGAAGAAGGCGCCGACGATGGGGACGTAGAGGAAGCTGCGCGGGGCGGGGCCGTAGCGGGCGGTGAGCGCCTCCATGTTGGCGACGGCGTTGGCCGCGATGCCGAGGCCGAAGCCGACGTGCCCGCCCGCCGTCACGGCCGCCTCGTAGTCGCGCCCCATCAGCGTGAAGGTCACGAGGACGGCGTAGAGCATCGTGACGACTACCTGCACGCCGAGGATGGCGAGCATCGGCAGGGCGAGGCCGGCCACCTTCCAAAGCTCCAGGCTCATCAGCGCCAGCACGAGGAAGAGCGCGAGCGAGACGCCCGACAGCGCCTCGACGGCGCGGACGTTGACGCGGAACCAGCCCGTCCGGTCGTCCACGTTGCGCACGACCGCGGCGAAGACCATCGCCCCGATGTAGTCTGGCAGCGTGAACGAAGGGTGGCGGATGGCGAGGCTGATGAGCGCGCCGACGCCCATCACCGAGAGGATCAGCAGGAGGTTGTGCAGCAGCACGCCGCCCGTCAGCTCGCCCTCCGGCTCGGCCCAGTCGCGGCCCGCGGCCTCCGCCTCGTCAACCAGGTCCACCGTCGGGCTGAGCGCCCAGAACTCCTCCTCCTGACTCCGGCGCGGCGGCCCGCCCTCCCCGACTAACCTGAAGCGGCGGATGAGCGCGGTCGCGACCGGCGGGCCGACGAGGCTCGCCGTGAAGATGCCGAACATCGCCGAGGCGATGATGAGCGCGCCCGCGCCGGGCAGGCCCGCCGCCTCGAACCGGTCGGCCCACGCCAGCCCCGTCGCCGGCCCGCCCGTCAAGGTCAGCGACCCGCAGACGACGCCGAGCAGGGGCGGCGCCCCCAGGGCGAGCGCGGCCGCGATGCCGACGGCGTTCTGCACGACGGCCGCGGCGGTCGCCAGCAGCCAGAAGAACCCCATCCGCCAGCCGCCCGCGCGCAGAAGCCCGAGCGTCGCGTTCAGCCCGATCGTCGTGAAGAACGCGGTCTGGAGCGGCCCGCGCAGCGAGGTGTTGAGCGAGACGCCGAGCCCGCCCCGCGACCGCAGCAGCAGAATCAGGGCCGCGCACAGAAGCCCGCCGATGGCCGCCGCAGGGATGTTCGCCCGCGAGAAGACCGGGACGCGTCGCTGCACGAAATAGCCGGCGAACAGGAACAGCGCCGCCAGCGCCAGCGTCAGGATGAGATCGAACTTGACGGTTCGCAGCCCCTCGACGACGGTCGTTTCCAACTCACGCCACCCCGAAGAAGATTAGCCACAGAGACACGGAGGCGCAGAGGAAGACAAAGAAAGAGAAATGTGTTCGAGGGAGAGTTGAATAATCACAACTCAACCTCCGGCACCGGCATCGTGATGACGGCCACAACCTAACGGGTTCTTTACCTCAAGCGATGAGTTGAACCATCCGGCTCTCCCTCAAACATAACCTCTTTTCTTCTTCTCTGTGTCTCTGTGTCTCTGTGGCTATTCTTTTGTCTGACCTGCTTCGTAGACGACGCGGCCGTCAACAATCGTCGTCCGCACGCGCGCCTTCTCGATCTCGACCGGGTCGCCCTTGAAGATGTCGTGCGTGAGGATGACGAGGTCGGCGAGCTTGCCCGGCGCGATGGTGCCTTTGGCGTGGTCGGCGAACTCGGCGTAGGCCGAGCCGAGGGTGTAGGCGCGGACGGCCTCCTCGACCGTGATCTTCTGCTCGGGCACCCAGCCGCCGGGGTTCTTGCCGTCGAGCGTGCGGCGCGTGACGGCGGCGTAGACGCCTAAGAGCGGGTTGAGCGGCGCGACCGTCCAGTCGGAGCCGAAGGCGAGCACGGCCCCGGCGTCCAGGAGCGAGCGGAAGGCGTAGGTGCCGCGCGCCCGCTCGCGCCCGATGCGCTTCTCGGCCCAGCGGCCGTCGTCAATCGCGTGGTAGGGCTGCATCGAGGCGACGACCCTCTGGCGCGCGAACTCGCGTATCTCCTCGGCGCGCAGGTGCTGCGCGTGCTCGACGCGGAAGCGGCGGTCGCGCTCGCCGTGCTCGGCGGCCACCCGCGCGTAGATTCCGAGTATCTGGTCGTTGGCGCGGTCGCCGATGGCGTGGATCATCACCTGGAGGCCGGCCGCGTCCGCGCCCTCGACGCGCCCCAGCATCGCGCCCTCCGGGAACATCTCGTCGCCGGGCAGCCCCCGCGTGTCCGGCGCGTCGAGGTAGGGGTCGAAGAAGAGCGCGGTGGTCGAGCCGAGGCTGCCGTCGGCGAAGCCCTTCAGCCCGCCGACTCGCAGCATGTCGCCGCCGAAGGCGCGCCGCACGCCGACGCTCTTGAGGCGCTCCCAGGCGGGCAGCGGCGCGACGGCGTAGACGCGCGTCTTCAGCTCGCCGCGTTCGAGCAGGGTCTGGTAGACGCCCACGTCGTCGCCGGCCGACATGTCCTGGACGCTGGTGACGCCGAGGCCGGCGGCGTGCTCGGTGGCGGCGCGCGCGGCCGCGAGCTTCTCCTCGAAGGAGGGCGCGGGGATGACCTTCCAGACGTAAGACATGGCCGCGTCCTTGAGCACGCCGGTCGGCTCGCCCGTGCGCGGGTCGCGGACGACGAGGCCGCCGGGCGGGTCGGGCGTCTCGCGCGTGACGCCGGCGAGCCGCAGCGCGAGGCTGTTGGCGAGCGCCATGTGGCCGTCGAGGCGGTTGACGAAGACCGGCGTGCCGGGCGTGGAGGCGTCTATCAACTCCCTGGTCGGAAGGGGCGCGCCCGCCCAGCGCTCGTGATCCCAGTCGCCGCCCGTCACCCATCGGCCCTCCGGCAGCTTCTCGGCGAAGCGGCGGATGCGCTCGGCGAACTCTTGCGGGGTCGCCGCGTCGCGCAGGTCAACGCTCGACAACTGGAAGCCGCCCGTGAGGAAGTGCACGTGCGCGTCGTTGAAGCCGGGCAGCACGAGCGCGCCGCCCGCGTCTATCACGCGCGTGCGCGGGCCGGCGAGCCTCCGTATCTCTTCGGAGGAGCCGACGGCGACGACGCGGTTGCCCGAGACGGCGACGGCCTCGGCCGAGGGCCTCCGCGCGTCCATCGTGCGGACGCTGGCGTTCGTGATGACGAGGTCGGCCCAGAGGCCGGGGGCGCCGTTCTCCGTCGGAAGTGTGGTTGACATCAGGCAGGCGAGAAGAGTCGGAGCAAGAAAGGTCTTCACTTTCATCGGCTCGGTTGATTCCGTTTACGGCGCGGGCGTCAGACTCACGGCGGCGTAGTGTATCACCGAGCCGCCGCCCCCCGGTAGAACTTTAAAGTTTCGAGTTGCGGGTTTCGAGTTTCGAGTTTGT
>DASZKF010000263.1:0-8658 GCA_035947355.1 Pyrinomonadaceae bacterium
GCCGTAAGACGCGAGACTCTCTGTGATGCATGTCGGATGATTCCTTCAAAAGCGAGAGGTTAGAGGCTAGAGGTTAGAGGTCAGTGAAGAGCAATCTGTCTTTTACTGACCTCTAACCTCTAACCTCTGACCTCTGTAAAGATGCCGTACGGACGGCGCACGTTGGCCGCTTTTTTAGCGCGGGCGGGCCGTGGCGTAGTAGCCCTCGCGGCCGCGCACGAAGAGGCGCGGGAAGCCGCGCGGCGGCTGCACCTTGATCTTGATTTTGTGCCACTTGCCGTCGTTGGCGAAGTTCGACGGGCGGTAGCCGATCGAGTACTGCGTGCGCAGCTCGAGCGCGATGCGCTCGAAGGTGTCGTTCATCTCGGCCGAGGTCGAGGGGAAGAATGCCTTGCCGCCCGAGACGCCGGCCAGCTCTTCGAGGATGGCGCGGCCGCCGTAGCCGAGCGTCGTCTCGTCGTGGTCGCTGACGATGCCGACGGCGTAGATGATGACGTCGGTCTCCTTGAGCAGCCGGCGCAGCTCCGAGAAGGTGTAGCGCGAGCTGTTGTCCTGCCCGTCGGAGATGAGCAGCACGGCCCGCTTCTGGTGCGCGCCGCGCGTCACGCGCTCGACGCCGAGGTAGGTCGCGTCGTAGAGGGCCGTCTGCCCCCTGGTCTGGACGAAGGTCAGCTTGTTGAGCAGCGCGTCGGAGTCGCGCGTGCGGTCGAGGAGGAGCTGGGCGCGGTTGTTGAAGCCGATGAGGAAGTACTCGTCGCGCGTGTGGCTCGTCTCGATGAAGCGCTGGAGCGCCTCGCGCGCGCGCGTGATCTTGTCGCCCGACATCGAGCCCGAGACGTCGAAGATGACGCCCAAAGAGACGGGCGCGTCCTCGTCGGAGAAGAAGGTGATCTCCTGCGGCACTTTCTCGTCCGTGATGGTGAAGGCGTTTTTACCGAGGCCGGTGACGAAGCGGCCGTAGGTGTCAGTGACCGTCACGGTCAGGGTGATGAGGTCGGTGTGGACGATGACCGGCTTTTCCGGGTCGGCCGTCTGGACGACCGGCCCCGGGGGCGCGGGCCGCGGGGCGGCGGAGGGCTTCTGCTGCTCGGCGGCCGGGGCGGCGGCGGCCTCGGAAGTCGCCGGGCCCTTGGCGGGCTGCTGCTCCGCCTTCTGCTGTTCTGTTGTCGGCTCGGCCGCCTGCTGGCGGGCCGAGGCCGCGCGTGGGAGGCCGACCGTCAGCGTGGTGAGGAAGAGAAGCAGCGCCGCATTACGAAGACAGACCGCGCGCCTTGCACTCATTGGAACCCTCCAGACAGTTGCGGCGAACACGGAAGGGGCGGGCCTGAACCGTGCCCCTGAGGGTCGGGCCGGCTCTCGGTCTCAGGAGACGCCGCCGTGGCGGGCGGCGCGGCTCCCTTGCGTCTGTTCGCCTGAATCGCTAAACGGAAGACCGGGGAGACTTCCAATTCTCTCGTTCGCCGGCATTTTAAGACAGGCCGCGCGCCGCGCGCAAGAAACAACTCTGTCCCAACAAAATAGTTTCGAGTTTCGGGTTTCGGGTTTCGAGTTTGTCTGGCGAATCACGGATGGCGGCCTCAGAGTTCAACGTTGAGAAGCGAATCGTCTTTAACTCGAAACCCGAAACTCGAAACCATTTCTGTTGAAACTTCGGCGCGCGGCGGGCGTGTAGAAGGGGGGCGCGTGGTATAATCCGCGGTCAGATCGAGGCCCGACGCCCCCCTCCGAACTCCGTCGGGCCTGGCCCCGGAAGAGTTTAAGAAGCCAATGGCCGAGTTCATCTGTCGTCTGGGCACGCCCGCGGGCGAGGTCGTGACGCGCACCGTCGAGGCGGCGGGCGCTCAGGAGGCGCGCGTGCGCCTCGAATCCGAGGGGTTCCGCGTCTTCTCGGTGGCGCCGCCGAAGACGGCCGGCGTCGGGGCGCTGACGCGCGGCGGCAAGGCCGGCACCGCGCCGCGCGTCAAGCAGGGCGACTTCCTGCTCTTCAACCAACAGCTCGCCGCCATCATCCGCGCCGGCATCCCGATCCTCCAGGCCGTGGCGATGCTCAGGCGGCGGGCCGCCTCCTCGCGCCTGCGCGCGGTGCTCGCCGACGTGGAAGAGAAAATCCGCGGCGGGATGTCGCTCTCGTCGGCCTTCGCCGCGCAGGGGCCGATCTTCCCGCGCATCTACACCTCGTCAATCCTGGCGGGCGAGCGCTCGGGCGCGCTCGACGACGTGCTCATGCGCTACGTCGGGTACATGCGCCGGGCGGTCGAGATACGGCGCAAAATCCGCGGGGCGCTCTCCTACCCGCTCTTCCTTCTGGCGGCCTCGACGGGGATGGTCGTCTTCCTGACGGCCTACGTCGTGCCGAAGATGTCTACGCTCTTCGAGGGCTTCGGCCGCGAGCTGCCGTGGGTGACGACCGTCGTCATCAGTCTCTCGCACTTCGTCGGCGGCAACTTCTACTGGCTCGTGCCCGTTATCCTCGGCGGCGCGGTCGCCCTCTACGTCTGGACGCGGACGCCCTCGGGCGGGCTCGCCCTCGACCGCTTCCTCCTGCGCCTGCCCATCGTCGGCCAGCTCGTCCGCCAGCTCGCCATCGCGCAGGTGACGCGGAGCCTGGCGACGCTCCTCGCGGGCGGCATCACGCTCGTCGAATCCTGGGAGATCGCGGCCGAGGCCATCACGAACAGGGAGCTGCGGACGCGCTCGTCGGCGACGCTGCCGATGATCCAGGAGGGGCGCTCGTTCACCGAGAGCCTGGAGTCGGCGGGGTGGATTCCGCCGCTCGCGCTTGATATGATTGGGGTTGGCGAGCGCTCCGGCTCCCTGCGCGAGATGTTGGAGGAGGTCGCGGAGTTCTACGACAAGGAGTCGGAGGTGCGGCTCGAACAGCTGACGACCGTCCTGGAACCCGCCATTTTGCTGGTGATGGGCGGGGTGGTCGTGACCATCCTGCTGGCGATCTACCTGCCGATCATCCAGTCCATCTCGAACATCAGCGTCAAGTAGCGCGCCGGCCGGGCAATCCCCCGCCCGTCTGAGGCATCAAAAACACGCCCATGAGCCGAATCGAGGACGAAATCACGACACACCTGCCGGCCCGCACGGACGCCCCCACGGACGGCGACGGCGGCCTGCCGCTCGCGCCGGACGCCGACGATCACACGCCGCCCGAGGTGCGCGCCGCCCTCGCCCTCGCCCGCCGCTACCGGCTGCCCTACGTGGATTTGCTCCCGCCCGTCGGCGAGTCGCCGATTGACTACGCCCTGCTGAGCGAAATCCCCGTGGACATGATGGTGCGCCACCAGTTCGTGCCGCTCCGGCGCGAGGGCCGCCGCCTCCACGTGGCGATGGCCGACCCGACCGACCTCGAACGCCTCGACGAGATCGCCTCGTCGCTCCACGTCCGCGTCGTCCCGCACGTGGCGACGGCCGGGGCCATCGAGGTCGTGCTCCGCAAGGGCGACGCCACGCAGCGCGTCCTCCAGGAGGCGGCCTCGGGTTTCCGCATCTCGCTCGTCAAGGAGACCGAGCAGGGCGAAGAAGTCCTCGACCTCGACCGGCTGGCGACCGACAGCGAGATGTCGCCCATCATCAAGCTGGTGGATACCATCATCTACCAGGCGATGGAGTCGCGCGCCTCCGACATCCACATCGAGACGCGCGACACCGAGGTGCAGGTCAAGTACCGCATTGACGGCGCGCTCTACGCCAAGGTTGACCCGATCGACATCGCCTACCACTCGACCCTCATCTCGCGCATCAAGGTCATGTCGGAGCTGGACATCGCCGAGCGCCGCGTCCCGCAGGACGGCCGCTTCCGCGTCCGCTACAAGGGCCGCAACGTGGACTTCCGCGTCTCGATCATGCCGACCATCCACGGCGAGGACTCGGTCATCCGCATCCTCGACAAGGAGCAGATCAACGAGGAGTTCCGCAACCTCAACCTCGACGTGGTCGGCTTCCTCGACGAGGACATCCGCGCCTTCCGCCGCTACATCGCCGAGCCTTACGGGATGGTGCTCGTCACGGGGCCGACCGGGTCGGGCAAGACGACGACGCTCTACGCGGCCTTGAATGAGATTCGCAACGAAGAAGACAAGATCATCACCATCGAAGACCCGGTCGAGTACCAGCTCCACGGCATCACGCAGATTCCGGTCAACGAGAAGAAGGGGCTGACGTTCGCGCGCGGCCTGCGCTCGATTTTGCGCCACGACCCGGACAAGATCATGGTCGGCGAGATTCGCGACAACGAGACGGCGCAGATCGCCATCCAGTCGGCGCTCACCGGCCACCTCGTCTTCACCACCGTCCACGCCAACAACGTCATAGACGTGATCGGCCGCTTCCTCAACATGGGGGTCGAGCCGTACAACTTCGTCTCCAGCTTGAACTGCGTGCTGGCGCAGCGCCTGATCCGCATGCTCTGCCACGTCTGCAAGCGCCCGTACCGGCCGGGCGAGGCCGAGCTGGTCGAGTCGGGCCTGCGACCCGAGCGCTACCGCAACCGGACGTTCTACATGAGCGTCGGCTGCGACGCCTGCAACCACACGGGCTACCGGGGCCGGACGGCCATCCACGAGCTTCTGAACATGTCGGACAACATCCGCGAGATGATCATTGACCGCCGGCCCGGCTCCGAGGTGCGCCGCGCGGCCGAGGCCGAGGGCCTGCGCTCCCTGCGCGACGCGGCGCTCGAGAAGGTCTTCGCCGGCCTCTCGACGCTGCACGAGATCAACCGCGTCACCTTCGTCGAAGACCTCAAGGCCGCGGGGCAGGAGACAGTAGTCAGTAGACAGTAAAGTTTCGGGTTGCGAGTTCCGGGTTTCGAGTTCAGACAGATTCTTAAACTCGAAACTCGCAACCCGAAACTCGAAACTGCCGACTTGTCGGCCGGTCTTTCAGGAACTATTATTGGCGTCCCGGCGTGTACATTGCTCGTGACGAGGGCGCTACGGTGGGGCGGCCCGGCCGCCTCCGGGCGTCTCCCCGAAATCCTCGCGCACGCTGCAGGCTTCCCCCGGCAGAGGCGGTTTTAATTCCGGCAGCCCGTGCCGCTTTTTTTCGCGCAGACAGACAGGGGCCTGGGCGTCGCCCGTCGGGGAGGCGCGCGGGGTCGTAAAGTGAGGTTCGTGATGAAATCTTTTGCCCGCGGGCGCTCCTTCGTGGCGCTGCTGTTGGCGGCCTTCCTTTTGGCCGCGCCTCTGACGGCGCTGGCGAAGAAGGGCGAGAAGAACTACAAGCGCGGCCTGCAACACGAGCAGGCGCAGCAGTGGGAGAAGGCCGCGCAGGAGTTCGCCCTCGCCGTCGCCGCCAACCCCTCGGACACCGAGTACCAGCTCCACTACCGCCGCGCCATCTTCAACGCCTCGCAGGTCTTCATGGTCAAGGGCAAGGCGCTCGCCGACCGCGGCGACTACGTCGGGGCCTACAACGCCTTCCGCCAGGCCTACGGCTATGACCCCGTCAACGAACTGGCCGCGCAGGAGATGGAGCGGATGCTGCGGCGCCAGCGGGAGAAGGAGGGCGGCGGCGCGCCCTCGCAGATCGCGCCGACGACGATGCGCCGGCCCGGCCAGAGCGGCGCGAACGGCACGGGCGGCGCGAACGGGGCGGGCGACCCGGAGGCGGCCGGCGGCCCCGCCGAGCGGCTCCAGAACATCAACTACAGCGGCGAGCTCGAGCCCTTCATCCGCAAGCTGGCCGACGAGCTGAACCTCAACGTCGTCTTCGACCAGAACTTCTCGCAGGTCAAGCGCACCATCAACGTCCGCTGGAAGGACATCACCCCGGCCCGCGCCCTCGACTACATCTTCATGGCGCACGGCCTCTTCTTCCAGAAGCTCGACCGCCGCACCATCCTCGTCGCCGACCAGTCGAAGCGGCCGATGTACCAGCAGCTGGTGCTGCGCACCTTCTACCTCTACAACATCAAGCCGAGCGACGCGCGCGCGCTGCTCCAGGGCGCCCTGCCCGCGAACGCCGGCCGCCAGCCGACCTTCGTCGAGAACGCCAACACCAACTCGATCACGGTGCGCGACACGCCCGAGAACATCCGCATCATCGAGAAGCTGCTGCGGAGCGTGGACAAGGACCGCTCCGAGGTCGTGATGGAGGTCGCCATCTACGAGGTCTCGCGCACCGACCTGCTGGAGCTGGGCAACCAGCTCGGAACGGCCAGCACGCTCGGCAACCTCGGCGGCCTCCAGCCCTCGACGGTCGTCGTCAACCGCGGCGCGTCGCTCTTGGCCGCCGGCAACTCGCTGCACTCCGGCCTCGGCATCCTCATCCCCAGCTCGGCGATCAGCGCCTTCCAGAGGAAGGACAACACGCGCCTCATCTTCTCGACGCAGGTGCACGCCTTCGACGACGAGAAGTCGGAGACGCGCATCGGGTCGAAGGTGCCCGTGCAGACGGCCTCGGTCTTCAACGGCATCGTCAACCAGCCCACGACCAACAACAACAACAACAATAACAACAGCGTCAACAACGCCCTCGGCACCGGCTTCCCCGTCATCCAGTACGAGGACACCGGCCTCGTCCTCGACTTCAAGCCGAAGGTCTACCCGAACCAGGACGTGCAGGTCACGATGAACATCGAGACCAAAGACCAGCAGGCCGGCGCCAACCCGCTGACGCCCATCTTCACGCAGCGGAAGATTTCCGGCGTCGCCCGCATCCCGAACGGGAAGACGATGATGATCGCCAGCGTCGCGCAGGACCGCGCGAGCAACGGGCGCGAGGGGCTGCCGCTCGTCGGCCTGATCCCGATCCTCGGGCGGCTCTTCACCGTCCCGCGCCGCAGCAACTCGGTGAGCGACGTCGTCATCACGATGACGCCGCGCGTGCTGCGCGCGCCCAACATCACGGACGAGGACGAGACGGAGCGCCCGACCGGCTCGATGCAGACGCCGCAGGCGCCCTCGCTCGAAGCGATGGTGCGCGAGGCCGAGCGCGACGAGCAGCTCGCGCGCGCCCGCCGCCTCCCGACCAACCAGCAGGTGCAGCTGCCGCCGCAGCCCGGCGAGGAGGTCTCCTACGTGCCCGCGCCGAAGGCGCTGGCCGAGGCCGCCGCCGGGCCGCCCGCCGCGCCGCCGGGCGTGCCCGCCACGACGGACGCCGCCGTGACCGGCACGTCTGCGGCGAGTGCCGTAGACGCCACACTCAAGGCGGACGCCGCGCCGCGGCCCGCGCCTGCCGTCAACACCACGACGGCCGCGTCGAGCGCGCCGCCCGTCGTCGTGCAGCCGGACGCCGCGCCGCCGCCGGCCCTACCCACATCGAACAGCGCCGCGGCGGCGGAGGGCAAGGCGGCGCCGGACACGGCCGCGGCCGCGAAGCCTGCGCCGAACACGACTGAGGCCGCACGGCCCGCCGCGGGTACGCCCGCGACCGCCGCGCCGTCGTCTCCCCCGCCCGCCGCGCCGCCCGCCTCGGTCGCGGAACTGCTGCTGCTGCCCGAGCAGCAGGAGATGAAGGTGGCGGAGCGCCGCCGCGTGATGGTCTTCCTGAAGACGGACGCGCCCGTCGGGCTCGCGACCGCCACGCTGCGCTTCGACCCGAAGGCGCTGGCCGTGCGCGCCGTCACGCACGGGATGCTGACGGCCGAGAAGGCGGCCGCGCCTGTCCTGACGCAGTCGGTTGACCCGTCGGGCGTGCTGCTCATCTCGGTCGCGCCCGCGGCCGGCGCGCCGCCGCTCACGGGCGAGGGGCTGCTCGTCATCATCGAGGTCGAGGCGCTCGCCGCCGGCGAGGCCGCGCTCTCGTTCGACGCCGACAAGGTGCACCTCATCGCCACCGACGGCCGCGCCGTCCGGCCTCGGCTGGCGGCCAGCCGGTTCAAGGTCACGCAGTGAGCCGCGACGGGGAGATGCGGGGAAGGGGAGAAGGTGGGATGAGGTCGAAGAAAGAAGTCGCCGCCGAAATCCGTCCCCCCGCCGCCTCCTCCCGCGGGTGGACGCTCATCGAGCTGGTCATCACCATCACGGTGCTCTCCGTGCTCACCATCGGCGTCATCCCGCTCGTGCGCAACTCCGTGCGCCGCCAGAAGGAGCAGCGGCTGCGCGAGGTCTTGCGCGAGATGCGCACGGCCATAGACAGCTTCAAGCGCGACACGGTCGGCATGCAGTGCACGGCCGGGGGCACGGCCATCCAGCAGCAGCAACAGCAGCAGCTGCAGCAGGGCGTCCCCGGCATCACTTACGTAGACCCGCGCAGCACCGTCGTCCTCGCCGACTGCAAGCTCTTCGGCGTGGACAACCCCGACCGCTACCCGCCCGACCTCCAGACGCTCGTCGACGGCGTGGACGTGGTGCCGCGGCTCTCGGCCATGGGCAACCAGCTCGGCAGCGTGAGCACGGAGGGCGGCGGCGCGACGGCCAACTCCGGCGGCCTCATCCCGAAGAAGAAGGTCTACCTGCGCGAGATACCCGCGGACCCGATCACGGGCGAGCGCGACTGGTGCCTGCGCTCCAGCTACGACACGCCCGACGTCGGCTGCACCTCCACGCCCGAGAACGTCTTCGACGTGCGCTCCAAGTCCGAGGCGACCGCGCTCAACGGGGAGAAGTACAGTGAGTGGTAAGCGGATTGCGGATTGGACGAAGTTTCGGGTTTCGGGTTTCGGGTTTCGAGTTAGGGCATTGTCTTTAACCCGAAACCCGAAAC
>DASZKF010000264.1:0-5542 GCA_035947355.1 Pyrinomonadaceae bacterium
GTTTCGGGTTTCGAGTTAAAAGCTGTCTTTGTCTTTAACTCGAAACCCGAAACTCGCAACTCGAAACTATCTCCGGAACGGAGATTGGAGCCATGAGCAACGAGCTGCAAAAGCGCACGCCTTACGAGATCAGCGAGCCGCGCTACTCGGTCTCGCCGCAGATGGTGACGACCGCCTTCGAGCTGCCGGGCTACCGCGTCCGGCAGAACCTCGGCGTCGTGCGCGGCATCGTCGTCCGCTCGCGCAACCTCTTCGTCAACATCGGCGCGCTCGTCAACTCGATGGTCGGCGGCAACATCACCGCCTGGACGAACCTCTGCGAGACGACCCGGCGCGACGCCTTCGACATCATGATCCAGCACGCCACCGAACTCGGGGCCAACGCCATCATCGGCGCGCGCTACGACGCCACCGAGGTCGCCAGCGGGGCCTCGGAGGTGCTCGCCTACGGCACGGCCGTCGTCGTCGAGCCGCTCGACGGCGCGGGGATTTACGGCCCATGAACGGAGCCGCGCTGAGCGCCGAAGAGACGGCGCGCCTCGAAGAGGCCCTCGCCCGCGTCCCTTACGCCCGCCTGCTCGGGCTGGAGTTCGTCGCGGCCGAGCGTGGCGGGGCCACCTTCGCCCTCGACTGGCGCGAGGAGCTTTCGCGCATGGAGGGCATCCTCCACGGCGGGGCCATCGTCTCGCTGCTCGACACGGCCGCCGCCTTCGCCGTCCTCACCCTGCTCGCGCCGGGGCAGCGCACCGTTACCGTAGACCTGACCGTCCATTTCCTCCGCCCAATCTCCTCGGGGCGCGTCGAGGCGCGCGCCCGCGTCCTGCGCGAGGGCCGGAGAGTTTGCATCATCTCGGTCGAGGCGACCGACCAGACCGGCGTCCTAATCTCCACCGCCACAACCACTTACGTCAAACAGGGGTGACGCCCGCGGGAGTGTTAATTTTTCGTAGACACCCCCGTTAAACTTGTGTCAAAATATGTTTGCCACTGCGGGCTGCGGTCGCGGCCCGTCGCGCCTGTCTACCGTCTCCTGAAGCCGACCCCCGCCAGCGAATCGGCCGCCGCCACTGATGCTCTCACTCTACAGCGCACTCCTCGACCAGCACCCGCGCCAACTGACGCCCGTCCGTTGCGCCGAGCTGACGATTGCGCAGCTGCACCGCTACTTCGAGGACGTGGTGCTTGAGAACAACCTGGCGGCGCTGGTCGTCGAGAGCCTCCTGCCCGAGCCGCAGCGGTCTCTGCGCGACCTGGCGCGCGTGCGCGAGGTCGGGCGCGCGGCCCGCTACGCCTTCTTCTTCGCCGCGCCTGAGGACGCCGTCGGGCGCGTGCCGCGGGAGGAGGCGGGCGCGCTCGAACGCCAGCCCGTCTTCATGGAGAAGAAGCCGCAGGCCGGCTTCAACGAGCGGTTCGTCATCATCGCCGACGCGCGCTTCTCGGCGCTGCTCGCCTCGGTGCGCCACGCGGAGAAAGCCGACGGCGCGGACGACGAGGGCGACGAGGTGATCTGGTCTTTCGAGCCCGACATCGTCTACTCGGCCCTCGAATACCTGATGGCGCGCGTCACGGCCGAACTCCCCGAACACGCCCCGGCCTTCGCCCGCGCCGTGCGCACCTGCGTTCCGAAGACCACCTCGCTGCAACTGACCGTCTCGGTGACGACGAAGCTGGCGCGGCTGCTCCAGGAGCAGGCCGTGCGCGAGATCGCCGTCAACCGCATCGCGAAGGCCGTCCGCAGCTCGCTCGAACTGCCGAGCGTCTTGCAGACGACCGTGGACGAGGTCGGCCGCGCCCTCGGGGCCGCGCGCAGCGCCCTGTCCGTGGACGGCGAGCACGGCCAGCCGCCTTTGACGACCTGCTACTTCCGCGACGCCGAGGAGGACAGCGGCGACGGCCCGCGCGAGGAACTCGTCAGCGACATCCACGCCGTCGGCGCGCGCCTGCGCGGGCGGATCAGGACCTTCGTGCAGGACGGGACGACCAGCGTCGAAGACCCCTCGGTGCGGCCGTCGGCGGCCGTCCCCGTCATCTTCGACGAGCGCGTGGTGGGCGTGCTGATGGTCGCGTCCGACGACCCGCAGCGCGCCTGGGAGGAGAACGAGATCATGTTGATGCGGACGGTGGCCGACCAGGTCGCCGTCGCCGTCAACCACGCGCGCCTCTTCCAGCAGACGCAGCAGCAGGCCCTGACCGACGCGCTGACGGGCTGCTTCAACCGCCGCTTCTTCGAGATACAGCTCGAGCGCGACCTGCACCTCGCCACCCGGATGCGCCAGCCCGTCTCGCTCATCATGCTCGACATAGACCACTTCAAGCGCGTCAACGACACGCACGGGCACGACGCCGGCGACGCGGCGCTCAGGCAGATCGCCTCGGCGCTGCGCGAGGAGGTGCGGGGCGTGGACACGGCCGCGCGCTACGGCGGCGAGGAGTTCGCCATCATCCTCCCGCAGGCGGGCCTCGAAGGGGCGCTGGCCGTGGCCGAGCGCCTGCGGGCGCGCATCGAGCGCGAGGTGATGCCGGGCGTCGGCAGCGTCACGGCCTCGCTCGGGGTGGCGACCTTCCCCGTGCACGCCAGCGCGCGCGACCTGCTCGTCACCAACGCCGACCGCTCGCTCTACCAGGCCAAGCGGACGGGTCGCAACCGCGTCTGCTCGCCGCTCGACCTGCCCGAAGAGGCGCACGACGAGCCGCCGGCCGCGCCGCCGGCCGAGGTGTTCACCCCGCCCGCGCCGGAAGAGCAGGAGGCGACGCTCCCGGCGGAATTTTAGCGACAAAAAGTTTCGAGTTTAAAGTTTCGAGTTTCGAGTTAAGAAAATGTCTTTAACTCGAAACTCGAAACTTTAAACTCGAAACTTTTTCCGCGTTTGGCTTACGCGCGAAAATCCCGCATCATAGGCGTCACGTGTTCCGTAAGGGAGAGTGTGTGTTGCCGGTGCGGCGCCCATGAACGATCTGCGAAAGTTCGCGCGGTACTTCCGCCCCTATCAGAAGTCGCTCGTCCTGGGCGTGCTGTGCATCCTCGCCTCGGTCGTCGTCGGGCTGCTCGTCCCCGTCTACGTCGGGCAGGCGGTTGACGACCTGCGGGCCGAGCCGACTTGGGCGAAGGTCACGCGCTACGGCCTGCTCATCCTCGCGGCGAGCGTCGTCAGCGGCCTCTTCCTCTACTGGCAGCGGCGCATCCTCATCGGAATGTCGCGCCACGTCGAGTACGACCTCCGGCAGGACTTCTATGAGCACCTCCAGCGCCAGCCGCTCTCCTTCTTCCACGAGCACCGGACGGGCGACCTGATGGCGCGCGCGACGAACGACCTCGCGGCCGTCCGCCAGCTGGCCGGCCCGATGATCATGTACACGCTCCAGACCGTCTTCGTCATCCTCATCATCCTGCCGCTGATGCTGAGGATCAGCGTGAGGCTGACCCTGCTGCTCTTCGTGACGATGCCGCTCGTCTCCCTGACGGTCAAGTTCTTCGGCCACCAGGTGCACACCCGCTTCGAGAAGATTCAGGAGTTCTTCGCGCAGATTTCCGCGCGCGCGCAGGAGAACTTCTCGGGCGTGCGGGTCGTCCGCGCCTACGCGCAGGAGGGGCCGGAGATCGCGGCCTTCAACATGCTGAACGCCGAGTACGCCCGGCGCAACCTCCAGCTCGTGCGCATCTCGGCCGTGATGCGCCCGCTCCTCCAGTTCGTCATCGGCACCGGCTACGTGCTCATCATCTGGTACGGCGGGCTGCTCGCGGTGCGCGGGGCGATCACGACGGGGCAGGTCGTCGAGTTCATCCTCTACCTGACGCGGCTCATCTGGCCGCTCATCGCGCTCGGCTACGTCGTCAACCTCTACCAGCGCGGGACGGCGAGCCTCAAGC
The DNA here is from genome assembly GCA_035947355.1 of Pyrinomonadaceae bacterium. Lineage (GTDB taxonomy): Bacteria > Acidobacteriota > Blastocatellia > Pyrinomonadales > Pyrinomonadaceae > QHXN01. Next base: position 3,869 of record DASZKF010000264.1, read on the forward strand.
GCATGAATGCCGTCTTCGCCGTCCAGCCGGCGATCAAGGACGAGCCCGGCGCGCGCGAGCAGCCCGCCATCCGCGGCCGCATCGAGTTCCGCGGCCTGACCTTCGCCTACGCCGAGCACGCCGCGCCGGTGCTGAAAGAGATCAACCTCGTCATCGAGGCCGGGCAGACCGTCGCCTTCGTCGGCCGGACGGGGTCGGGCAAGTCCACGCTGATGAACCTCGTCCCGCGCGTCGTGGACGCGCCGCACGGCTCAGTCCTCGTAGACGGCGTGCCGGTGCGCGACTACCCGCTCGCGCAGTTGCGCTCGGCAATCGGCTACGTCCCGCAGGAGACGTTCCTCTTCAGCGAGACGCTGGCCGAGAACATCGCCTTCGGCGTCGAGCGGGCCGAGCGCGCCGAGGTCGAGTGGGCGGCCGAGATCGCGGGCCTCTCGGAGGACGTGCGCGGCTTCCCCGAGGGCTTCGACACGCTGGTCGGCGAGCGCGGCATCACGCTCTCGGGCGGGCAGAAGCAGCGCACGGCCATCGCCCGCGCCGTGATGCGCCAGCCGCGGATTCTGATCCTCGACGACGCGCTCTCGTCCGTGGACACCTACACCGAGGAGAGGATTCTGGCGCGGCTGCGCGGCGTGATGCGCGAGCGGACGAGCCTCATCGTCTCGCACCGCGTCTCGACCGTCCGCGACGCGGACCTCATCTGCGTCCTCGACGAGGGCCGCATCGTCGAGCGCGGCACGCACGAAGAGCTGCTCGCCCTCGGCGGCGAGTACGCGGACCTCTACGAGCGGCAGCTTTTGGAGGAGGAACTGGCGGCGAGCTGAAAAGCCTCGAACCGAAGTTATCAGTCGTCAGTCATCAGTTCTCAGTTCTTGTCTTTTACTGATGACTGACGACTGATAACTGATAACTGTCTTCTATCACGAGTTTTTATGTCCACGGCCGTCCAACAGTTCCACGAGGAGGAGGCGCTCCAGAAGTTCGACCGCCGCGGCGCGCGGCGGCTCCTGCGCTACCTGAAGCCTTACAGGCGGCTGGTCCTGCCGGCGCTCGTGTTCACGCTCCTGGCGAACGCGCTCGGCGTGCTGGAGCCGAAGTTCTTCCAGTACGCCATCGACTGGTACATAGACCCGAGCCGCCCCGAGGTCTCGGCGCTCCTCGCCGACGAGCGCGTCCGCGGCGTGGCCCTCATCGCGCTCGCCCTGCTCGGCGTCAAGCTCTTGCAGCTCGCCGTCTCCTACTTCCAGACCGTGCTCCTCCAGACGGTCGGCCAGCGCGTCATGTACGACCTGCGCGCGGAGCTGTACGAGAAGTTGCAGCGGCAGGAGGTCGCCTACTTCGACAAGAACCCGGTCGGCCGCGTGATGACGCGGCTCACGTCGGACGTGGACTCTTTGAACGAGCTGTTCACCTCGGGCGTCATCGAGGGCCTCGGCGACGTGGTCATGATCTTCGCCATCATGGCCTTCATGTTCTGGATGGACTGGCGGCTCACGCTCGTCGCGCTCGTCACCGTCCTGCTGCTGTTCGCGGCGGCGACCTGGTTCCGCAAGCACGCCCGGCGCGGCTACGACCTCGTCCGCACGCGCCTCGCGCGCATCAACTCCTTCCTCCAGGAGCACATCTCGGGCGCGCAGACCGTCCAGATTTTCAACCGCGAGGCGAAGTCACTCCGCC
>DASZKF010000265.1:0-4516 GCA_035947355.1 Pyrinomonadaceae bacterium
GCGGCGTCTGCGCAGCCGCCCCCGCGGCGAGGCAGGCGAGGAGAGCGCACAGGGTGACGGCGCGGCAGATCGTTTGGGGCATGGGTTGTCCTTTCCTGAGTTCCGAATGAAGAAGCGGCTGAGCGCCCTGAACGATATACCACAGGTCTCTGAATCGCGCGTTACAGACGAGTTAATTGTTCGGGCGAATAACCGGCGCGGGGCCTCCCGTCTACTGAGAGGCAGTTTGAAAAGTCCCTCCGGGACTCTAGCTGCCCTCTTCAAACAGCTTCTGACTACTGTCTACTTGTTGTAGAATTTCGCGGCGGCGTTCTCCCGTCAAGGATGGTTTCATGGCCCTTCTGCACATCACCGACGCCAGCGGGCGCAACTGGCAGTTCACCCTCACGCCGCACCGGCCGTGCACCATCGGGCGCGCGCCCGACAACCAGGTCGTCCTCAACGACCCGCGCGCCTCGCGCTACCACGCCCACGTCAAGTTCCAGGACGGCGTCTACTTCATCCTCGACGGCGGCACCGACGGCCGGCGCTCGGCCAACCACGTCTTCGTCGGCGGCGAGCAGCGCTACGAGCACCCGCTGCGCGACGGCGACCGCGTCACCATCGGCGCCAGCCAGCTCCGCTTCGACACCTCGGACGAGAAGCGCACCGAGCCGCAGGTGCAGTACGACGACCGCCCGCTCGGCCACACGCAGATGCTCGTCTCGGCCAACGAAGTGATCCGCGCCGCGCTCTCCTCGCCGCACCCGGCCGAGGCCGCGGCCACCCCCTCGGCCGAGCTCGAAGACCTCCGGCGCAAGGCCAAAATCCTCGCCCTGCTCTACGAGATGACCAAGACGCTCGGCTCGGTCTTCGACCTCGACGCCATCTTCGAGAAGGCGTGCGAGGTGATCTTCAGCGCGACGCCGGCCGACCGCGTCGTCGCGCTCCTCGCCGACGAGGCCGCGCCGGGCGGCGACGGCGAGCAGGACCTCCACATGGTCGCGATGCGCGTGCGCGACGAGAAGCGGGCCGCGCAGGGGCGGCGGCTCTCGGTCGGGCGCACGATCACGCGTAAGGTGATGCGCGAGCGGCAGGCGCTCCTGACGCAGGACGCGGCGTCGGATTCGGAGTTCGCCGGCGTCCACTCCATCGTCTCGCAGGGCGTGCGCTCGACCATCTGCGCGCCGCTCATCGCCGAGTCGCGCGTCCACGGCGCTCTGTACGCCGACCGCCTCGACCCCTTCACCTGGTTCACGCGCGACGACCTCGAGCTCATCAGCGCGGTGGCCGCGCAGACGGCCGTCGCGGTCGAGAACGCGCGGTCGCACGAGCGGCTCGCGCGCGAGGAGGTGGCGCGCGCCAACTACAGCCGCTTCATGCCCGAGTACGTCGTCCGCCAGCTGCTCGAGAGCCCCGAGTCGTTCAAGCTCGGCGGCGTCAACCAGACCGTGACCGTGCTCTTCGCCGACATCCGCGGCTTCACGCGCATCTCGGAGGAGGCCCCGCCCGAGCGCCTCGTGCGGCTCCTCAACCACTACTTCACGGCGATGACCGAGATCATCTTCGCGCACGGCGGCACCCTCGACAAGTACCTCGGCGACGGGCTGATGGCCCTGTTCGGCGCGCCGGCCGCCACGCCCGACGACGCCTGCAACGCCGCGGCCGCCGCCATCGCCATGCAGCGCCAGGTCGGCCTCATCAACGGGCAGTTGCGCGAGGAGGGGCTGCCCCCGATCAGCGTCGGGATCGGCCTGCACACGGGCGAGGCGACGGTCGGCTACATCGGCTCGGAGCGGCGCTCCGAGTACACGGCCATCGGCGACACGGTCAACCTCGCCGCGCGTCTCGAACAGAACGCGCTGCCGGGCCAGATTCTCTTGAGCGAGGCGACGGCCGCCGCGGCCGCCGGCGCGGGCTGCGCCTTCCGCCCGCGCCCGCCCATCAAGGTCAAGAACCGCGTCCGGCCCGTCCCCATCTTCGAGATAGATTGGCAAAAGAGTCTGGAGTCTGGAGTCTAAGAGTCTGGAGTCAAAACCCGCGCCCCCGATTTGACACGAGACCGGCCCCGGCCCAGACTCCAGACTTGAAGACTCCGGACTCCGGACTGTTTTTAACTTATGTCTTCGGAAAACCCATTCACGAGAAGGCGCTCGCTGATGTCGTTCGCGGGCCTGCGCGACCTGGTCTCGGACTCGATGGCGGTTGACCTCGGCTCCTCGACCATCATCATCGCGGTGCGGGGGCGCGGCATCGTCGTTGACGAGCCGGCCGTCGTCGCCGTCAACAAGGTCTCGGGCGAGGTGGTGGCCGTCGGCCGCGAGGCGAGCGACATGCAGGGGCGCGAGCCGCGCGACGTGCAGCTCGTCGCCCCGCTCGTGGACGGCGTCGTCGCCGACTTCGAGCGCACGCAGAGGGTCCTGGATCACTTCGTCCGCAAGGCCCGCAGCGGGTTCTCGCACTTCAGCCGCCGCGCCGTGATGAGCGTGCTGTCGGGCATCACGCAGGTCGAGCAGCGGGCGCTCCTCGCGGCCGCGCAGGAGGCGCACATCGGGCGCGTCTACATGGTCGAGGAGGGGCTGGCGGCTGTCATCGGCGCGGGCGTCTCGGTCGAGGACAAGCGGGCCTCGGCCGTGGTGGACATCGGCGGCGGGACGACGAACGTGGCGGTCGTCGCGCACGGCTCCATCGTCTACTCGCAGGCCGAGCGGGTCGGGAGCACCGACATAGACGAGGCCATCGTTAGCCGCCTGCGCCGCCACCACGGCCTCATCATCGGCGCGCCGACGGCCGAGCGGCTGAAGTTCGAGTTGGGGTCGGCCATCGAGCCGGCCGAGCCGTGGCGGGCCGTCCCGGTCAAGGGGCGCGACGTGCAGACGGGCGCGCCGCGGGCCGTCGAGGTCAAGAGCGAGGAGGTCTGCATCGCGGCCGAGCCGGTCGTCCGCCGCCTCTCGCGCGTCGTCAGCCGCGCGCTCGCCGAACTCCAGCCCGAGGTCGCGGCCGACATCTACGACCGCGGGCTGATCCTGACGGGCGGCGGCGCGCTGCTCGACGGGATGGCCGAGTTCCTCCAGCGCGAGACCGGCCTCTCGACGCGCCTGCCCGACGAGCCGCGCTACGCCATCGTCCGCGGCCTCATGCAGCTCTTCGACGAGCCCCTGCTCCTGCGCCGCGTCGCCCGCAACGAGCAGTCGCATCTGTTGGACGAGTCGGCGTTTGAAGCATAAAAGCAGTAGACAGTAGTCAGTAGTCAGTAGTCAGTAGGCCCCGCGTAAAAACCGCTGACGCTGACACCCGAAGGATTCGAGACCGAAGGGTTTTTTCTACTGACTACTGACTACTGTCTACTGTCTACTTTTTATGAACTTGCTCGGATTCTTCAGGCGGCAGATACAGGTGGCGCGGGTGTCGGGCATCCCCGTGCGCATAGACTACCGCTGGTTCGTCGTCTTCGCGCTCTCGGCGTGGGTCGTGGCGGCGAGCTTCGAGCAGGGGTCGGTGCTGACGCAGCTCGTCCGGCTGAGCGCCGGGGCGGCGTGGGCGGCCGGCGTGGCGACGACCATCGGGCTCTTCCTCTCGATCTTCGGCCACGAGCTGTCGCACGCGCTCGCCGGCCGCGTCGAGGGCATCGAGAGCGAGGAGATCGTCCTCCACCCGTTCGGGGGGCTCACCCGCCTGAGCCGCGAGCCCGACAACCCGCGCGCGGAGTTCCGCATCGCCGTCGCCGGCCCCTCGGCCAGCTTCCTCTTCGCGCTCGTCGGGTTCGGGCTGATGTACGCGGCGCGCGCCTCGCACCTGCGCGCGGCCGCGGCCGCCTGCTCCATCGTCGCCTACTGGAACCTCTTCATCGCCGTCTCGAACCTTTTGCCCGGCTACCCACTCGACGGCGGGCGGGTGCTGCGCGCGTTCCTGTGGAAGCGCTACGGGCAGCTCGAAGAGGCGACGCGCATCGCGAGCCTCGGCGGGCAGATCATCGCCGGCTCGCTCGTCGTCCTCGGCGTCTGGTTCTACCTGCGCGCGGCCGACCCGTTCCGCGCCCTCTGGCTCGTCCTCATCGGCCTCTTCCTGTGGGACGCGGCGCGCGCCGTGCGCGGCCCGCGCGGGGGGCGCGCCCTCCGCACGGTCGGCGAGGCGATGACCGCGCCCGTCTCGGTCGAGCCGGACTCCACGGTCGGCCACTTCATAGACCACGTCCTGCCGCTCCACCGGCAGGAGGCCGTCGCCGTCGCGCGCGCCCGCCGCCTGCACGGCATCCTCACCCTCCGAGACCTCAAAGACCTCCCGCGCGAGCGCTGGCACCGGACGCGCGTCAGCGACGTGATGCGCCCCGTCGCCCCGGACCTCTTCGTCGGGCCGCAGACGCCGCTCGCGCGCGCCGAGCGCCTGATGACCGAGAACGGCGCCGGCGCCCTGGCCGTCGTAGACGGCGCCGGCGAACTCGTCGGCTTCCTCCTCCGCGGGCGGTTGAAACGGAAAGCGTAAAGAAGTTCAAGAATCAGAAGCCCGACCGTCAGGGAGGGCGTTGAGTCTGTCGTGA
>DASZKF010000266.1:0-15431 GCA_035947355.1 Pyrinomonadaceae bacterium
CGCTCGGCGTAGACCTCGGCTTCCAGATGTCTTCGAGCACCATCTTCTCGACATCGCGCGGGGCGTTCCGGCCTACCAGGGCCTCCGCTACCCGCAGCTCAAGGACGAGTCGAAGCCCGTGCAGGTCAAGCACCAGCTCGCAACGGGGGGCGACGTGTCGGGCGCGCTCGGCGGGCTGCGCAGCGCCGTCACCGAACTGCCGAGCGAGGGTGAAAAGCTGAAGGGCACGCCGCCCGTCGGCCACGAGCTTTTCCGCGTCGGCACGCTGACCGGCAAGGTCCCCCAGTTCCACCTCCTCGCGGCCGGCAACCCCGAGCCCGAGAACGTTCTGATCTCCCCCCTCTACCAGATCACCGTCGCACCGGGCCTGCGCCGCGGGGCGGCGGCGGGAGACTGAAAGGAAATGCGGAATGATGAATGATGAATGATGAATAAGAAGCAGCCTGAAAGGTATCACCCGGCCTGAGTCACATTCATCATTCCGCATTCCGCATTCATCATTTAACTCTTATGGAATGGCTCTCTAGTGTCGTCGGGCCGGAGGCCGCGCGGGGCCTCGGGCAGTTCGTGGGGATCAACGTGGCGTTCGTCGTCGTGTTGATGATCGTGGCCTACACGGTGCTGGCCGAGCGGCGCGTGCTCGGGTTCATACAGGGGCGGCTGGGGCCGAACCGGGTGGGGCCGGGCGGGCTGTTCCAGCCGTTCGCGGACCTCCTGAAGTTCATCTTCAAGGAGGAGATCACGCCGGACAAGGCGACGAAGTTCGTCTACTTCCTCGCGCCCGTCATCGCCATCACGTGCGCGCTGATGCCGATCATCGTCTACCCGTTCGGGCCGACGTTCTACCTCCCCCTCGTCGGCGAGGTCTCCCTCGTCATCGCGCGCTTCGACATCGCGCTGCTCTACGTGCTCGGCATCACGTCGGTCGGCGTCTACGGCGTCGCGCTGGCGGGCTGGGCCTCGAACAACAAGTACAGCCTGATGGGCGGCCTGCGCGCGGCGGCGCAGATGATCTCCTACGAGCTGAGCCTGGGCCTCTCGCTCGTCGGCGTCGTGCTCATCTCGGGGACGCTCGACCTCTACCAGATAGTCGAGCAGCAGGGCGGCTGGGGGGGCCTGCGCTGGAACGTCTGGGACGTCTCGCGCGTGCCGCAGCTCATCGGCTTCGTCACCTATCTGATTTCGGCCATCGCCGAGACGAACCGCGTGCCGTTCGATTTGCCGGAGGCCGAGACCGAGCTGGTCGCGGGCTTCCACACCGAGTACTCGGCGCTGAAGTTCGCGCTCTTCTTCATGGCCGAGTACGTCAACATGTTCACGGTCTCGATGCTGGCGGCGACGCTCTTCCTCGGCGGCTGGCAGGGGCCTTTCGTCGCGCAAGTCCCCGTCCTCGGCGTCGTCTACTTCCTGCTGAAGGTGACGTTCTTCCTGTTCCTCTACATCTGGCTGCGGGGGACGCTGCCGCGCTTCCGCTTCGACCAGCTGATGAACTTCGGCTGGAAGTTCCTTCTGCCCGTCGCCCTCTTGAACGTCATCCTGACGGCGACCGTGCTTTTCTTCCGGCTCTGATGGAGTTTCAAGTTTAAAGTTCCAAGTTCCAGGTTCGGGCGGCGTCGGCTGAATCTTTGGACTTTCGCAGAACAAACTTGAAACTCGAAACTTGGAACTTGAAACCTGAGTTATGTGGTCAATCCTCCTCTTCGTCCTCTTCGGCGCGCTGGCGCTGGGGTGCGCGGTGGCCGTGGTGGCGCAGCGCAACCCGCTCTACAGCGCCATCTCGCTGATCGGCGTCTTCGTGGCGCTGGCCGCGCTCTACCTGACGCTGGCCGCGCCCTTCATCGCGGCCGTGCAGGTCATCGTCTACGCCGGGGCGATCATGGTGCTCGTCGTCTTCGTCATCATGCTGCTGAACGTCGAGGAGGAGGTGCGCCGCCCCGTGCGGCTCCACCGCATGATCGTCGCCGGGGTGCTCCTGGGCGCGGCGCTCGTCGCCGAGACCTTCTTCATGCTGACGGCGAGCGGGACGGGGCGCGTGATGGGGCCGCCGGCGACCGACGTCGGCTCGACGGCCTCGGTCGGCACCGGCCTCTTCACCGAGTACCTCCTGCCGTTCGAGGTCACTTCCGTCCTGATCCTGATGGCGCTCGTCGGGGCCATCACGCTGGCGCGGCAGACGCGCGGCCTGCCGGCGACGGGCGGCGCGCCCGCCGGGGCCGCGCCCGCGGCGGGCGGCGCCGACATCATCCAGCCCGGCTTCACGGCCGAGACGGGCCGGGCGTTTGCGCGCTACCAGGTCGAGGCGGGCGAGGCCGCCGCGCCGGCCGGGGAGGAGGAGGGGCACTGAGATGGTTCCGCTGTCGTTCTACCTGGCGCTCTCGGCCGTGCTGTTCACGATCGGCGTGGTCGGCGTCATCATCAAGCGCAACGCCATCCAGATGTTCATGTGCATCGAGCTGATGCTGAACGCCGTCAACCTGACCTTCGTCGCCTTCTCCTCCTACTTCAACGACGTGACGGGCCAGCTCTTCGTCTTCATCGTGATGACGGTCGCGGCGGCCGAGGCGGCCGTCGGCCTCGGCATCATCATCGCCATCTTCCGCAACCGCGAGTCGCTCGACGTGGACGAAGCCAGCGTCTTAAGACTTTAGTTCCAAGTTCCAAGTTCAAAGTTTCAAGTTAAGAACCTGTCTTTAACTTGAAACTTTGAACTTGGAACTTGAGACTGTTTTTCTTATGGAAAACCACCTTCTCTCCGTAGTCGTCTTCGCGCCGCTCGTGGGGGCCGTGGTGTGCTGGCTGGCCGGGCGGCGGGTGCGCAGCGAGGCGCTGATCGGCGCGGTGGCGTGCGGGGCCGTCGCCGTCTCGGCGGCGTGCGCCTTTCTGGTGGCGTTCGCCGAAGGGCAGGGGGCGGCGCTCCTGCACGAGCCGGCCCGCCCGGTGCTGAGCCACCTCTGGACGTGGATGCAGGTCGGGACGTTCCGCGCCGACTTCGGCTTCGCGATGGATCGCCTGAGCGGGATTTACGCCTGCTTCGTCACCTTCGTCGGCTTCCTCATACACGTCTTCGCCACCGGCTACATGCACGGCGACAGGGGGTTCTACCGCTTCTTCGCCTACCTGAACCTCTTCATGTTCATGATGCTGACGCTGGTGCTGGCCGACAACCTGCTCTTGATGTTCGTCGGCTGGGAGGGCGTCGGCCTCTGCTCGTACCTGCTCATCGGCTACTACATTGACCGGCGCGAGGCGGGCGACGCGGCGAAGAAGGCTTTCGTCATGAACCGCGTCGGCGACTGGGGCGTGGTGCTCGGCATCATGCTCGTCTTCACGCTGACCGGCTCGGTCAGCTTCTTCGACAAGTCGCCGGCCGTGCTCGGCGAGGCCGGCGCGGGCGTCGCCAGCGCCCTGAAGATCATCGGCGAGATGCCGGCCGACCCGTTCACCTGGGGCGCGATCTTCGCGGGCGGCATCACCTCCGCGGCCGTGCTTCTGTTCATCGGCGCGACGGGCAAGAGCGCGCAGATACCCTTGTACGTCTGGCTGCCGGACGCGATGGCCGGGCCGACGCCGGTCTCGGCCCTCATCCACGCCGCGACGATGGTCACGGCCGGAGTCTACATGGTCGTCCGCTGCTCGGCCGTCTACTCGAAGGCCCCGACGGCGATGCTCATCGTCGCCGTCGTCGGCGCGGCCACCGCCATCTTCGCCGCGACCATCGGCCTCGCGCAGAACGACATCAAGAAGGTGCTGGCCTACTCGACCGTCTCGCAGCTCGGCTACATGTTCCTCGCGGCCGGCGTCGGCGCGTTCGTCGCGGCCATCTTCCACGTGATGACGCACGCCTTCTTCAAGGCGCTCCTCTTCCTCGGCTCCGGCTCGGTCATCCACGGGATGCACCACGAGCAGGACATGCGCCGGATGGGCGGGCTGAAGAAGTACATGCCGGTCACCTTCGCGACGATGCTCGCGGGCTGGCTCGCCATCTGCGGCGTGCCGGCCTTCGCCGGCTTCTTCTCGAAGGACGAGATTCTCTGGAAGACCTACAGCACGGAGGTCTTCGGCCACGGCCCCGTCGGCCCCGTCCTCTGGGGCGTCGCCGCGGTGACGGCGCTGCTGACGGCCGTCTACATGACGCGCCTCATGGTGATGACCTTCTGGGGCGGCGAGCGCTTCCGCGAGGCGCACGCCGGCGGCCAGGCCGACGAGGCGCACGCCCACGCCCACGACGAGGGCACGAAGCCGCACGACGCGCTCGCGCCCTCGGAGGGCGACCGCCCGCACCACCGGCCCGGCGAGAGCGTGGACAGCCACGGCCACGACCCCGCGCACGAGGGCGGCGATACTTCGGCCGCGCACGCCTTCGACGACGAGGAGGAGCACGACTCTCACCACCACGGCCCGGTCGAGCCGCACGAGTCGCCGTGGGTGATGACCGTCCCGCTCGTCGTCCTCGCCGTGCTCTCGACCTTCGGCGGTCTGCTCGGCGTCCCTTACGCCCTCAGCTCTCTGGTCGGCATCCACGATGACGTGAACGTCTTCGAGCACACGCTCGAACCCGCGGTCTACCACGCCGAGTCGGCGGCCGGGGCCGCGCACGGGGCGCCCGCTCCCTCGGCGGGGCACGGCGCTGAGACGCCCGCGCCGGCGGGCGGCCACGGCGGCGCGTCGCCGCAGTCGGTCGGCGAAGGCCGAGTGGCCGAGCCGGCGCACGAGCGCGCGCACGACCCGCACGAGGTGGCGATGGAGCGCCTGTTTACGGCAGTCTCGGTCGTCGTCGCCGCGCTCGGCATCGCCGCCGGATGGTTCTGGTTCCGTCGGCGGCCGCTCTACGAGATGCCGCGGCTACTAGAGAACAAGTACTACGTGGACGAGCTTTACGACGCGACCGTCATCAACCCGATCAAGACCGGGTCGCGGGAGGGGCTGTGGCGTTTCTTCGACGTGGGCGTGATAGACGGCATCGTCAACGGCGTCGGGCGCGGGATGTCGCAGGTCGGGTCTGTTTTGCGCTACCTGCAGCCGGGCTTCGTCCGCAGCTACGCGGCCATCATCCTGCTCGGCGCGCTCGTCGTCGTCGCCTACTTCGCGTACAACTTTTACCAGCTCTACAGGTAGAGAGAGATGCCGTACCTGCTCACCATCCTTGTCCTGCTCCCGCTCGTCGGGGCCTTGGCGGTCGCCGCGCACGGCCTCGCCCCGTACGCCCGCCCGAGGCACTACCGCTGGGTCGCGCTCGGGTTCTCGCTCGCGACCTTCGCCGCCTCGCTCCTGCTCCTGACCGCGCCCATCGGGGCGGGCCAGGCCAACTCGTTCCACTTCGTGCAGGACGTCTCGTGGATACCGAGCATCAACGCGCGCTACCACGTCGGGGTGGACGGGATGAGCCTCTGGCTCGTGATCCTGACGACGCTGCTCGTCCCCATCTCGGTGCTGGCGAGCTGGACGGCGGTCGAGCGGCGCGAGCTCGCCTTCTACTCGTTCATGCTGCTTTTGGAGTCGGCGATGCTCGGCGTCTTCGTCTCGCTCGACCTGCTCCTCTTCTTCCTCTTCTTCGAGGCGTCGCTGGTGCCGATGTTCTTCCTCATCGGCGTCTGGGGCAGCGGCGAGCGCCGCCTCTACGCGGCCGTCAAGTTCTACATCTACACGGCGGCCGGGAGCCTCCTGATGCTGGCCGGCATCATCGCGCTGTGGGTCTACTTCGGAACGTTCGACTACGTGACGATCTTCCAGGCGCTCACGGCCGAGCCGGGGAGGCTCTCGCCGCAGCAGGGCTTCTGGCTCTTCCTCGCCTTCGCCATCGCCTTCAGCATCAAGGTGCCGGTCTTCCCCTTCCACACGTGGCTGCCCGACGCGCACACCGAGGCCCCGACGGCCGGCTCGGTCATCCTCGCGGGCGTGCTCCTGAAGATGGGCACCTACGGCCTGCTGCGCTTCAACTTCGCGCTCTTCCCCGACGCGACCCAGGACTTCGCCTGGGTCTTCATCGTGCTCGCCGTCGTCGGCATCATCTACGGCGCGCTGGTGGCGATGGTGCAGCCGGACTTCAAAAGGCTGGTCGCCTACTCTTCGGTGAGCCACATGGGGTTCGTCCTGCTCGGGATGTTCTCTTTCACCGAGCAGGGCATGCAGGGCGCGCTCTACCAGATGCTCAACCACGGCGTCTCGACCGGCGCGCTCTTCCTGCTCGTTGGGATGCTCTACGAGCGGCGGCACACGCGGCTGATCTCGGACTTCGGCGGGGTGTCGAAGCCGATGCCGTGGTTCGCCACCTTCCTCGTCTTCGCGTCGCTCTCGTCGGTCGGCCTGCCGCTGCTGAACGGGTTCGTCGGCGAGTTCCTCATCATGCTCGGGATGTGGACTTCGGCCGGGTACGAGGGCGCGCCGTGGCTCAACCCGCGGGTGACGACGATGCTGGCGGCGACGGGCGTCATCTGGGCGGCCGTCTACATGCTCTGGATGTTGCAGCGCGTCCTCTTCGGGCGCGTGACGCGCGAGGAGAACCGGCGGCTGCGTGACCTGGGCTGGCGCGAGATCGGGCTGCTCGCCCCGCTCCTCCTCCTGATGCTCTACATGGGCGCGTACCCGCGGCCGTTCCTCGAACGCTCGCGCGCGAGCATCAACCAGGTGCGCCAGCGCGTCGCCGCCCCGACGGCGCACGACTTCGCGGGGATAAAATAGTTTCGGGTTTCGGGTTTCGAGTTTCGAGTCTGTTCGACGTAGGTTGAAAGGCCAAGCTTAAGCCGCGAACTCGAAACCCGAAACCCGAAACCCGAAACCCGAAACTTAAGGTTGATGATGAGAGTGATAATCACGTTTACCTTCGTTCTGGCGTTGCTGGCGTGCGGCTTCGGCCGGGCGGGCGAGGCGCGGCAGGGCGGCGAGCCGGAGCCGCCGAAGGACGCTTCGTTCAAGCTGAAGGGGCTGGACGGCAAGACCTACGAGTCGTCGGAGATGCGCGGCGAGGTGCTGGTCGTCTCTTTCGGCGCGACGTGGTGCGTGCCGTGCACGTGGGAGCTGGTGGCGATTGAGGAGCTGAAGGAGGAGTACGAGGGCAAGCCCGTCCGCTTCTTCTGGGTGAGCATCGAGGACAAGGATCGCACCTCCGACAACCTCCTGCGCCACTACGCGAAGGAGCGCAAGCTCTCCATCCCCGTCCTGCGCGACCCCGACGCCGAACTCTTCTCGCTCTTCTCCAACTCGTCGCGCATCCCGCTCGTCGTCTTCTACGACCGCGAGGGCCGCTTCGTCGCCCCTGCCCACCGCGGCATGTCGCAGGACATCACCGTCTACAAGCAGCGGGTGCGCGACCGCGTCAACGCCCTGATCCAACAGGGTGCCGGGTCTCGGGTGCCGGGTGCCGGGGAAGGCAAGTCATTCCTACCGGCACCCGACACCCGGCACCCTCTTCCTAGAGTGAGAAGATGATGCTGAGCTTAGTGATTCCGGCCGTCCCGCCCGACGTGAACATGCAGCTGCTGCTGCCGGAGCTGATCGTCTCGGTGGCGGGCGTCGTCGTCATGCTCGTAGACGCCTTCACGCGCCGCCGCGCGCAGCGCTGGTTGACGGGCGGCATCTCGCTGGCCGGGCTGGGGGCGGCCGCGTGGTCGTGCGTCTGGCTGACCGGGGCCGCGCTCGACCCGGCCGACTTCAACGACATGGTCGTGCTCGACTCGCTGCGGCTCTCGTTCACGGCCGTCTTCATCGTCGTCGCGGCCCTGACCGTCCTGGTCTCGATGATCTGGGTCGAGTGGGAGGGGCTGCCGGCCGGCGAGTTCCACACGCTGCTCCTGTTCGCCACCGTCGGGATGATGCTGATGGCCTCGGCCGGCGACCTCGTGATGGTCTTCCTCGGCCTCGAAATCCTCTCCATCTCGACCTACGTGATGTGCGGGTTCCGCAAGGACGACCTCCGGTCGAACGAGTCCTCGATGAAATACTTCATTCTCGGCTCGTTCTCCTCGGCCTTCCTGCTCTACGGCATCGCGCTCGTCTACGGCGCGACGGCGCACGAGATCGCCGTCCCCGGCGGCGGCCGGGCGGCCGTGGCCGGGACGACCAACATCCTCGAGATCGCCGAGCGCCTCGGCGACGGCCTCTACCCGCCGCTGCTGTTCGTCGGCGCGGCGATGCTCCTGATCGGCTTCGGCTTCAAGATCGCGACCGCGCCCTTCCACGTCTGGACGCCGGACGTCTACGAGGGCGCGCCGACGCCGGTGACGGCCTTCATGGCCGCCGGGCCGAAGGCCGCCGGCTTCGCCGCCTTCATGCGCGTCTTCCTCTTCGCCTTCCCGTTCGTCGCCGCCACGGGGCAGGCCGGCGGGGCGGGCGCGCGGCTCCACGCCGCGTGGCTCGACGCCCTCTGGGTGCTGGCGGCGCTGACGATGACGGTCGGCAACGTCGTCGCCCTCGTCCAGACGAACGTCAAGCGGATGCTCGCCTACTCCTCGATCGCGCACGCCGGCTACGCGCTGGTCGGGTTCGTCGCCGCCGGCTACGCGGCCGACGACCGGAGGCCCGACGCCGTCGCCTCGGTCGTCTTCTACCTGCTCGTCTACGCCGTGATGAACCTGGGCGCGTTCGCCGTCGTCACGCTCGTCGCGCGCAGCGGCGACCGGCGCACGGACGTGGAGGACTACCGCGGCATCGGGTTCCGCTCGCCGGCGCTCTCGCTCACCCTCTCGCTCTTCCTCCTCTCGCTCATCGGCGTGCCGCTGACGGCCGGCTTCATGGGCAAGGTGCTGGTCTTCAGCGAGGCCCTCTGGCAGGGGCTCTACTGGCTGGTCGTGATCGGTGTCGTGAACTCGGCGATTTCGGTATACTATTACCTGCGGCTCGTGGTCGTGATGTTCTTCCGCGAGCGCACGACCGAGTGGCGCGCGCCGCGCATCCCGGCCAGCGTCGCCCTCGTCCTCGTCCTGACCGTCCTCGGCGTCCTCTACCTCGGCGTCTTCCCCGGCCCCGTCGTGGACGCCTTCCGGGCCGAGCGCGAGGGCGCGGCCGTGACGAGCCTCGGGCGTTAGCTTTTTCAAGTAGTCAGTAGTCAGTAGTCAGTAGGCCCCGCACTACGTTTGCTGACGCCGACACGCGACCGGCTCGCCGGCGCGGGTCTTTCTACTGTCTACTGTCTACTCTTTAGATGAGTGCGACCGTGGCAGAGCCACTAGCAAGCGCGCGCGGCGACGGCTCGCGCCCGGCGCCGACGGACAAGCTCGTCGCGCGGCTGAGGGACGAGATGGGCGAGGAGTGGCCGCCGCGCCTCTACCGCGAAAGGGTGCTGGCGATCCGGACGCGGTCGCACGGCCTGCCGGCCGCGGCGAAGAACGCGGCGGTCGAGATACAGCACACGCTGCTCGGCATCGAGCTGAAGGCGGGCCGCAGGCGCATGCTCTGCCCCGACCTGGCGACGGCCCGCTACCTCAGCGTTTTCGCCCGCGCCGGCGTCTCGGAGGTGGCCGTGCCGTACGACATCACGAAGATTTCGCGGCTGGCCGACGAGCTCGAGTCGGCCTGGCAGCGGATGCTTCTGCTGGCCGACCGGCTGACCGAGGGCCGCACGCCTGCCGCGCGCGCGCGCCTGCGCTCGGCCGCCGCCCGCGAGGCGAAGCGGGAGTTGGAGGAGGCGGGGGCCGGCACGCCCGTGCCGCAGTTCCGGCAGGACACCCGGCAGCGCCCGCGGGCATCTAACGAGAAGTACGAACCGGGGGGACGGAGACGATAAATGTTTGCAGAGACGTTTTCAGAGACGCCGCACGAACCAGCCGAACTGATCGAGCCGCTCCCCTTCCCCTTCACGATGAAGCCCTTCTGCCCCTTCGAGCCCATCGAGAAGAGCATCGAGTCTGTGCGCGTCCTCGTCGTCAACAACCTCCTGACGGAGGAGGCGCACCTCTCGGACTTGGCCCTCGCCGAGCTGGGGCCGCGGGCCGAGGCGCAGGTCGCGCGCGAGCGCCACATCTCGCACCTCGCCGTGGACAACATCGTCTCGAACGTCACCCGCCTCGTGCGCGACCCCGAGACGCGCGTCGCGCACCTCTCGGAGGCGGTCGAGGCCGCGCGCGAGTTCCGCCCCGACGCGATCGTCCTGAGCGGCACGCTCTCGGACTTCGACTACTACCACCCCGAGATGCTGCGCCGCTTCGCGGACTTCGCCGTCCGCACGACGACGCCGGTGCTCGGCATCTGCGGCGGGCACCAGCTCATCGGCCTCTGCTTCGGCGTCCCGTGCGTGACGCTCGAAGGCGAGGAGCCGGGCGCGCGCCGGCAGGGGCGCACCTTCGAGTACCAGTACCGCTTCATCCGCGTCACCGACGCGTCCGACCCGATCTTCCGCGGCATACAGGATCGCGACGCGGGCGTGTGGCAGGAGTACACGACCGAGGGCAACATCCTCCGCGTCTGGCAGAACCACGGGCTGCAACTGCCGCGCGTGCCCGAAGAGTTCGAGCTGATCGCCACGGGCTACCGCTGCAAGAACCAGATGATGGTCAAGCGCACGGGCGGGCAGCTCATCTACACCGTCCAGTTCCACCTGGAGAAGTCCTTCCAGGACTTGACGAGCACGCTCCAGCGCATAGACCCCAACGCCCCGGCCGAGGAGCGCAAGCGGCTGCTCCGCCAGGAGGCCAGCAGCCGCACCATCTGGGCGCACCCGACCGAGTCGCGCGACGGCCGCGTCCTCTTCGAGAACTTCCTCCGCCTCGCCCTCGAACACAAACAGGGGCAGTAAATTTTCGATTTTCGATTTACGATTTAGTCATCAGTCGTCAGTAAAGACAAAGCGCGGCTTTCCTACTGACTACTGTCTACTATCTACTGTCTACTGCTTTTTCAGTCCGAGGGCACGTTCTCTATCGTCCGCTCCATGAGGCGGTCGACGACGGCCGGGAGGCTGTTCGTTTCGCGGAAGACCTGGAGCTGTTCGTCGGCGGAGGTGCCGCGCTCGAGGATGGCGTGGATGCGTTCGATCTCGTGGCGCGAGCCGAGCGGGTCGAGCACGTCGTCCACGAAGTCGAGCAGCTCGCGGATGAGGTCGCGCACCGGCACCTCCTTCTGCTTGCCGAAGTCAATCATCTTGCCGTCGAGGCCGTAGCGCACGGCGCGCCACTTGTTCTCCTGGATGAGCGCCCGGCGGTAGAGGCGGAAGCCGAGGTTCTTGTCAATGAGCCGGTCGAGCTTGGCGACGATGGCCTGGAAGAGCGCGGCGATGGCGACCGTGTCGTCCACGCGCGTCGGGATGTCGCAGACGCGGAACTCGAGGGTCGGGAAGAAGGGGTGCGGCCGCACGTCCCACCAGATCTTCTTGCCGTTGTCTATGCAGTTGGTCCTGACGAGCAGCTCGACGTAGCGCTCGAAGGCGGCGTAGGAGTCGTAGTGGTCGGGGATGTCGGTGCGCGGGAACTTCTTGAAGACCTCGGAGCGGTAAGACTTGAGCCCCGTGTTGAAGCCGAGCCAGAAGGGCGAGGAGGTCGTGAGCGCCAGCACGTGCGGCAGGAAGTAGCGCGAGGCGTTCATGATGTGAATCTGCCGCTCGCGGTCGGGGATGCCGACGTGGACGTGGAGGCCGCAGATGAGCAGGGAGCTGGCGACCATCTGCAACTCGTCTATGAGCAGCTTGTAGCGCGCGTCGTCGAAGATCTGCTGGTCGCGCCAGTGCGAGATGGGGTGCGTCGAGGCGGCGACGATGGCGAGCCCCTTCTTGCGGGCGAGGCCCGAAATGATCGAGCGCAGGCGGGTGATGTCGGCGCGGGCCTCCTGGATGTTTTTGCAGATGCCGGTGCCGACCTCGACCTGCGACTGGATCATCTCGGGCTTGACCTGCTCGCCGAGGATCATCACGCCCTCGTCGAGGAACTCGGAGACGCGCGAGCGCATCTCGCGCGTCTGCGGGTCAACGATCTGGAACTCCTCCTCGATGCCGAGGGTGTACTTTTCTGGCGTCATCTCGCTCCTCCCGAAGCCTGCCCGCGCGTTTCTTCAGCGGCCGGCGAGGGCGCGCTCGATGTGCGCGCGGTCTTCCTCCGACAGCCCCTGGAAGTTGACGCCGACGCCGCGGCCGGGGTTGCTGTAGACGACCTCGCCGTTGCAGACCACGTCGCGCCCCTCGACGGGGATGCGCAGCGTCAGCACCGCGCCCTCGGGCAGTTCGGCCTGCGTGTTCATGTAGAGGCCGCCGGGGCTGATGTCGGCGGTCGAGGCGACGCCGGTCAGGTCGGCCCCGTCGAAGAAGACGTCAATGATGAGGCGCGAGCGCTCGTAGCGCCGCCGCTCATCCTGCGGCGTCTGGCTGTTGACAAAGTTCATGGCCGTCTCCTCCTCCTCTCGGTGGGAAAGTTGGAACGCCCGCCTCACCTCCCGCTGATGATGAAGGTCGGCACCATCCCGCCGCCCGAAGAGACGTTGGCGAGTTCGGTGGACGAGAGGCGCGTGAAGGCCGAGCCGACGCGGCCGTGGAAGAGGAGCGGGTCGAGGTCTACGAGCTGCTCGGCGTAGACGACCGAGCCGTCCTCCCGCAAAGCGGGGAAGGTCTCGCGGGCGGTGCGGACGCGCTCCTGCACGAGGTAGTCGCCGTTCGCGAGCGCGGCGCGGATGGCCTCCTCCCAGCCGATCTGGTCGTTGTTCCAGCCGATGTAGATGCCGTGGCCGCCGTAGTCGTCGTTCGGCTTGAGGACCAGCCGCTCGCGGTGCTCGGCGACGAACTCGACGAGGTCTATCTCGCGGCCGTCCTTCTGCGTCCGCCCCTGCCGCACCTTGCGCGTCCAGGGGACGTGGCGCGCGACGGCCTCGCGCTCGGCGGCCGTGAACAGCCGCGCCCAGCGCTCGTTGGTGAGCACGGCGAAGAGCGCCTTCTTGTGGATGAGCTTGGAGCGGAAGCTGTTGACCATGCAGACCGCGCCGGCCCGGTAGGCCTCGAGCAGCGCGGGGCTGTCGGCCATCACCGGCAGGTACTCGTTGACGAGGAGGCGCTTGTAGACGATGTCAATCTCGAAGTCGCCCGCGCGCAGACGCCCGCCGGAGAACTCGAGCTCCTCGGGGGCGGCGATGACCGAGGGGTAGCCTTCGGACTCGAAGTACTCGCGGAACAGCTCGAACTCCTTCTGCGTCGGAAGGCCCTTGAAGTCAACGATGGCGATGGACGGGGCGCGCTCGGGCGCGCGGCCGAGGAACTCTCGGTAGGCCGCCAGGAGCGTTTCGAGCATGAGCGGGCGGCCCTGGAAGCGCCGCAGGCGGTAGCGCTCGGCGAAGCGGCGCATGACCGGGAGTTCGGAGAAGATTTCGAAGGCGGCGTCGGCGTAGGCGATGCCGGCCGGGCTCTCGCCGTTCAGCTCGACGAAGCTGTAGCTGTCCTCGATGAGGAACGAGTCGAGGCGGGCCGTCGGCGAGACGGCGCGGTAGCCGGGTTCGATCTGCACCAGCTCGCGCTCTATGTCGGTGAGGCCGAGTTCCTCTATGACCGCCTCGTCCTCGACGGCCGCGTCCTTCACCTTCTGGATGGCCGACCAGACCGTCTCGCAGACGCGCGAGACGCGGGCGAAATCCTCCTCGGTGACGAAGTGCGGGCGGAGGTAGGGCGAGAGGCGGCGGCCGCCGAAGATGAGCTTGGCGCGCTCCAGCCCCTCGTCGAGCATCCGGCGCGAGGACTCGGCCACATCGCCCTCGCCGAGCAGTTGGTGGTAGAACTCGACGGCCTCTTGCAGCATTCGTCTCCGGGCCTGACTCTGATTTGAATCCACGAGCGGTGGGGAAAGAGTAGCACAGATGCGGGCCGGTGTGGAGAGGCGTCAGTCGCGGCTCTGTTCCGATCTCGAAACCTTTTAAGGCCGGGCGAGGCCGAGCGCGACGTTGATCCTCTGTTTGAGGCGGACGACGCCGAGCGAGAGCGGGCCGGGGCCGGCTCCTTGCGCGAGCCGGCCGAAGCCGAGCCGTGTGAAGGCGCGGCCGTCCACGGTCTCGATCACGTCGCCGGCGAGCAGGCCGCTGGCGGCGGCCGGGCTGTCGGGCCTGACCGAGACGACGAGGACGCCGCCGCGCGCGCCGAGGCGGGCCGCGCCGCGCCGCGTCAGGCCGATGACCTCAAGGCCGTAGGTCTGGAGCGGCCGGCGCGCGAGCTGGGCCTGCGCCTCGAACGCCGCGCGCGCGGGCACCTCGCGCGCCAGCCCGAAGCGGGCCTCGGCCACGCGCGCCTCGGCCTCGAACAACCGCGCCGCGGCCTCTTCGAGCCGCCTCTCGGCCGCCCGCAGGCTCTCCGACGCGCCCGTCTTCTGCTCTCCGAGCCGCGCCTCGCGGACTAGGGCCTGCGCCGACAGGAGGCTCTCGCGCGCGGCGCGGGCCTCGGCCTCGGCCGTCGAGAGCGCCGGGTTCTGCGTCCCTTCGAGCAGGACGGCGAGCTTCAAAGGCCCCGGCTCGCGCGAGCGCCAGACGGTGAAGTCGGCCGTCGAGCCGACCCGCAGCTCTTTGAGCACGAGCGAGAGGTCTTCGACCGTGCGCAGGTCGCGGCCGCCGACGCGCGCGATCACGTCGCCCGGCCGCAGGCCCGCCGCGAAGGCCGGCGTCCCCGGCGGCACGGATGTCAGCAGCACTCCCTGCCGGCCCTGGATCAGCGGCAGGGCCGTCTCGGCCCGCCAGCCCTTGTCCAACCAGTTTTCGAGGGGCGTCCGGAAGGCCGCGTCGCCGCGCACGCCGAGCCACGGCTGCGGGACGCTCGCGCGGCTGTCCTGCACGCGTTTGACGGCCTGACGCACCATCTCGCCCGTGACGATCTGCGTCTCGCCCGGCACCGACTGCGCGACGATGCCGACGAGCGCGCCCGCCTCGTTCGTCGCCACCGCGCCCGTCCAAGCGGGCGTCACGCCGTCGGCGCGCGCCGTGACCCGGAAGGGCCTGCCCGAGGGCGCGCGCGTGACCTCGGTCAGGCGGCCGTCCGCGCGATCAATGCCGAGGTAGATGACGCCCTCTTCGGCGGGCGCGGCCGGGGCCGGCGCGGCGGCGACCGGGGCGGGCGCGTAGAGCCGCACGCGCTGCCCGACGGCCGGGTCTTCGGTGTGGCCCTCGTCGCCTGCTGTGGCGAAGAGCGGCTCGGAGGCTTCGAGCAGAGAGAGGCCGGTCGCGGCGTCGAGGCCGACGAAGTCTGCGCTCACCTTCCGGCCGTCGCCGAGGATCAGCGTGAACTCCGACTGCCCGTGGTCGCCGGCGGCCACGGGCAGAAGGCCCGGCGGCGGCTCGACGCCCGCCGGGTCTAACTCGGCCCCGCCCTGCGGGAGTCGCGCCACGACCTTCCGGCCGTCGGCGTGTACGAACCCGGCGACGATGTTCGTGTGCACGTCGAGCGCCGAAGGGAGGTTGTCAACCTCAAGCATCGGCGGCCCGCTCGCGGCGAGCCACGTCAGGAGCTTCCACCCGCTCAGGCGGTGGACGACCGTGACGACCTCGCGCGG
>DASZKF010000267.1:0-5962 GCA_035947355.1 Pyrinomonadaceae bacterium
GCCGCGCGGGAAGCAGAGGGCTCGGGGGCATCCGTACTTCTGGGCCGCGTTCGTGCTCGCGGGCGCGAACAGTTAACGCCGCCCGGCAGCAGGTTGACCCTGCGAACTCAGCGCACGCCGACCAGCCCCTGCACCGACTGGATCAGCTTCTCCGAGTCGTAACCGACGCCGTCCTTGAAGACGATCTCCACCCGCTCGATGTCGGCGATATCGGCCGCGGGGTTCCCTTTGACGACCACGAGGTCGGCCTGCTTGCCGGCGGCGACCGAGCCGATGCGCGCCTCCTCGCCGAGGAACTTCGCGCCGTTGAGGCTGGCGATCCTGATCGCCTCCGGGGGCGTGAAGCCCGCCTCGACCAGAAGCTCGACCCCGCGCAGGTCGCCGAAGCCGGCCACGACGCCGCCGTTGCCCGTCGGGTCGAGCCCGCTGATGAGAAGACCCCCGGCCCGCACGAACGCCCGCTCGAACTCCATCGCCTTGCGCAGCAGCGCGACGAAATCCGGCCCGCCGGGGACGCGCGCCCGCGCCTGGAGGTAGCGCACGCGCGCGTCCGCGGACATCACGCCGAGCACGCGCGGGTTCAAGAGCGCGCCCGCGGCCCCGATGCCGCTCTGCGCCAGCGGGGCGCCGGCCGCCTCGAACACCGGGAGCGTCGAGGTGATGGCGACGTTCTTCTCGACCAGCGTGCGGATCGTCTCGCGCGCGGCGGGGCCGCTGATGTCGAGCTGCCGCAGGCTCGCGCCGACCGCGCCGCCCGGCGGGCACTGGTCGGGCTTCTTTTCGGGGACGAATTCGGAATCGGCGAACAGCCCGTGCTCCAGGTTGTCAATGCCGATCTCCGCGGCTTCTCTATAACCGACCGAGCAGAGGTGGCCCGTGACTTTCAGCCCGCGCCGGTGCGCCTCCTCGACGGCCGCGCGCAGCTCGGCGCGCGTGATGTTCATGTACGCCTTGAACGAGGTCGCGCCCGCGTCCGCCCAATAGTTAACCATCCGGCGCGCGTCGTCCGGCCCCGTGAGCTGGTGCATGACGGGCGTGAAGGCGCCCGCGCCTTCGAGGTACGGGGCCGTGACGTGCATCTTCGGGCCGATCATCCGGCCCGAGTCTATGAGCCGCTTGATCTCTAAATCCGCGTACGGCGCGACGCTGCCCGCGGTGCGGATGGTGGTGACGCCGAGCGCGAGGTAGAGGCGCGGGAAGCTCGTGCCCATGTTCGAGTACATCGGCGGCGACCCGCCCATCGGGAAGAACAGGTGGTTGTGCATCCCGACGAGGCCGGGCAGGACGGTGTAGCCCTTGAGGTCGAGCACGCGCGCCTCGGCCGGAACCTTCGCCGCCGGGCCGGCCCCGACCGAAACGATCTTGCCCCCGCTGATGACTATCGTCTGATCCTCAAGCGGCGCGGCCCCCGTCCCGTCAATCACCCGCACGTGCGTCAGCACGACCGTCGGGGCTTCGACCCGGACGAACTCCTGGCGGTCGGGCGTCTGCGCGAAGGAGGTGACGGCGGAGCAGAGGAGAAGGAGAAGATGGAGTCCGGTCTTCATTACTTTGCTGTCCTCTTTACGGCCGAAGGGATTTCGGTGCGGAAGGATAATATATTAAGTCACTGTTGTGTGTACGGTACAGCCGTTCTCAACACAGAGGACACGGAGGACGCACAGAGGGCACAGAGAAGAGGTTGTCTTCCTCTGTGCCCTCTGTGCTTGCTCTGTGAACCCTATGTGAACCCCACCTCGCCGTACACTCGCGGCCCCGGTCAGCGGCCCTCGGAGAGGCGGAACGCGGCCATCTCCTCGCCGTTGCGAACCAGCAGCACGTCGCCGGCCAGGACGGGGTGGTTCCAGGTCTTGCCCTTGATGGCGGGGAACCGCGCAAGCTCATTGAACCCGTCGGGGGCCGCCCCGACCAGCGCCAGCTCCCCCTGCTCCGACACCACCAGCAGCACGTCCTGTTCCGGCAGGAGGATCAACTGGCCGGAGCCGTAGCTGCCGCCCTCCCACTTGCGCGCGCCGTCCGCGAGGGTGATGCAGGCGAGCGCGCCGTTGTCGAACCCGTAGGCGTGGCCCTCGTGCACAACGAAGTCGCTGAAATAGGGTTTCAGCCCTTCCGTCGTCCAGCGCTCTTCGACCGCCCACCCGCCGCCGCTTTGCGCGACCGAGACGCGGTGCAAGTCGCTCCCCTCGCCGACGCTGAGCAGCAGGTCGCCGTCCCCGGTCAGGGCCGGCTGCACGATGCGGCCGCCGGTCGGCAACGCGTGCTGCCAGAGCACGCGGCCGTCGCCGGGCGCGACGCCGACCGCGCCAGGCCCGTTCATCAACACGACCTGCGTGACCCCGCCGAGCGTCACCCGGTGGGGCGAGCTGTAGCAGCAGCCGGCCTTCGGGCCGAACCAGCGCGGCTCGCCGGTGGCCGAGTCGTAGGCGGCGAGCGTGCCGGCGGCGGCGACGACGACGAGGTCGCCGACGACCAGCGGCGAGCCGGAGAAGCCCCAGCCCGGCGTCTTGGTCTCCGTGTCTTCGGCCGCGTTGCGCGACCAGACGACGGAGCCGTCGCGCGCGTCGAGCGCGTTGAGGATTCCGGTCGCGCCCAGCGTGTAGACGCGGCCGCCGCTGAGGGTCGGCGTCGCGCGCGGGCCGGCCCCGCCGTTCGACTCGTAGAACCGCGCCGCGTCGCGGTGCGTCCACACGGGCTCGCCGGTGGCCGCGCTGTAGCAGGAGACGATCTCGTGCTCGCCGCGCTGCTCCTGCGTGTAGACGCGGCCGCCGCCGACCGCGAAGGACGACCAGCCCGGCCCCACGGGCCGCCGCCACAGCTCGACCGGGGGCCGCGCCTTCCAGTC
The DNA here is from genome assembly GCA_035947355.1 of Pyrinomonadaceae bacterium. Classification (GTDB taxonomy): domain Bacteria; phylum Acidobacteriota; class Blastocatellia; order Pyrinomonadales; family Pyrinomonadaceae; genus QHXN01. The sequence continues at coordinate 2,843 of DASZKF010000267.1, forward strand.
GGTCGCGACCCGCGCGCCGCGGACGACGCCGTCGCGCCCCGGCCCTCGGAAGCCGGGCCAGTCGGCCCCGGCCTCCGCAGTTGACAAGGCTGCCGGGCGCGCCGCCGCCTCGCTGCCGGCCTGTGCCAGAAGCCGCTCCTCCGGAGTCTGCGACCAGCGCCACGCCAAGTCCGACTCGGCGTCGCCCGTGATGCCGCCCGTCCGGACGAGCGCCCACGCCCCGCACGCGAGCAGGATGGCCGCGGCCAGCACGGCGCGCCGCGGCCCGCCCGACAGGCGACGGCCGGCCAGGGCGCCGACGACGAGCGCGACGCCCACGGACATGAGGCCGTAGAAGGGGAACATCATCCCCATCATGCCGCCCGCAATCGACTCGTGGAGGACGAGCCGCGTGGCGACCATCGCGACGAGCATCAGGGCGACGGCGCCCCAGCGCTCGGCCCGCGGCGCCCGGCTGAAGAAGGCCCACCAGACGAGAATCGCCAACGCGCCGAGGAGCCCGCCCAACATGCCGACGATCAGAGTGCCGGGCACGGCGGCGGGGAGAACAAACATGCTCAGCAGTTGCAGCACCAGGATGAGCACGCCGGGCCACAGCCGGAGCGGCTTCCGGGGGGGAGTTTGGTCAGTCTGTGTGTCGGTCATACCAGACCAATACGCCCCCCGAAGGGCCGTTTGTTCCCCGGTTCCCTGGCGGGCGGTTAACCGCGCGCGGCGCCGGGGCGCGCGCCGGCGGTGGCGTCGGGCGAGGGGCGGCCGGCGCGGGCCGCGCGGAGGGCTACGCCGAGGCCGTCGGCCAGCGTGCGCCGCACCTCGATGCCGGTGAGGTCTGCGCCGACGCGCACCAGCGTGCGCGCGACGAGCGCGCTGATGCCGGTCAGCACGCACTCGGTCCCCATCAGGTGCACGGCCGCCGCCGCCCGGCCGAGGTGGTGGACGACGTCGGCGTCGAGCGTGCGCGCGCCGGTCACGTCGAGGATGACGACGCGCGCGCGACGTTCGACGACCGCGCGCAGGAGCGCGGCCGTCATCAGGTCGGCGCGCTCGCGGCTGAGGCTGCCGATGACGGGCACGAGCAGCACGCCGCCCCAGACCGTGATGACGGGCGTCGAAAGCTCCTCGATCAGCGCGTCCTTCGCGCGGTTGGCCTCCTCGGCCTCGCGCTTCGCCGCGAGCAGCTCGTCCTCGAAGCGGCGGCGCTGGCGCATCGGCACGAAGACGCAGTCGTTGGCGGCCGAGCCGCCGCGCTCGCGGCGCGCCGCGTTGACGAGCACCGGCACGTCCTCGCCCCCGGCCGAGCGCAGCGAGAGGTAAATCTCCTCGGCCCGGCCGTGCAGCTTGAGCAGCGGGAAGAAATGCGTCTGGTAGAAGATGCGGCCGCCGGGCGGGAGCAGGGCTTCGAAGTGGCGGCCGACGACCTCGCCCTCGCCGCGCCCGAGCCAGCCGAGCAGCGTGGCGTTGGCGGCGAGGACGCGGCCGTCGTCGGCGAAGGCGAGGAAGCCGCACGGCGCGTTGTTCAGCAGTTCGTCCATGCTCCAGGACCCGGCCCCGCGGCTTACGAGACCTCGCGGGCCGCGAGGTACTCCTTGATGACCGCGACGGTCTCCTCCGGGTGGCTCATGTGCGGGCAGTGGCCCGTCGCGCCGAGCACGCGCAGGGTGCTGCCGGGCAGGTGGCGGCTCATGTACTCGCCCACCTCGGCGGGCGCGACGGCGTCCTCCGAGCACTGCATGATGAGCGAGGGGACGCGCACCTTCGGCAGGTCGGCGCGGTTGTCGGAGAGGAAGGTGGCCTCGGCGAAGCGGCGCGCGACGAGCGGGTCGGTCGAGCAGAAGCTCTCCTCCAGCTCGCGCGCCAGCTCCGGCCGCTCCGGGTTCTGCGCGACGACGGGGGCGAGGAAGCTGGCCCAGCCGACGTAGTTCTTCTCCATCAGGTCGAGCAGTCCCTCGATGTCGGCCCGCTCGAAGCCGCCGCGGTAGCCGGGCGGGTCGTTGAAGTAGTAGGGCGAGGGGCCGACGAGGATGAGGCGCGAGAAGCGCCGCGGCTCGCGGATCGCGGCCAGCAGGCCGACGACGCTGCTCACCGAGTGGCCGACGAAGACAACGTCGCGCAGCTGGAGGGCGCGGCAGACGTCGAGCACGTCCTGCGCGTAGCCGTCGAGCGTCGAGTACCTCTCGGGGTCGTAGGCCGAGAGGTCGGACTTGCCCGAGCCGACGTAGTCGAAGAGGACGACGCGGTAGTCGTCCTCGAAGGCCGGCGCGACGAAGCGCCACATGTTCTGGTCGCACCCGAACCCGTGCGCGAACAGCATCGGGCGCGCGCCCCTGCCGGACACCTTCACGTTATTCCTTTTCAGAACGTCTTCCGACATATCAACCCCGGAGTCTTTCGTCCACTCCCGATCACTCGCCGCGGCGGGCGAGGCTGGCGGCGACGGCCACCAGCTCGGCCAGCTCGACCGGCTTCGGGACGTGCATCTGGTAGCCGGCCCTGAGCGCCTGCATCCGGTCCTCGACCCGCGCGTAGGCCGTCAGCGCGATGGCCGGCACGCGGCCGCCGGCCGCGGCCGGGAGCCGGCGCACGCGCCGGAGCAGCTCGTAGCCGTCCTCGCCCGGCATTCCGATGTCGCTGATGAGCAGGTCGGGCACGGCCTCACGCATCGCCTCCAGCGCCGCGGCCGCCGAGCCGACGGCCGTCACCTCCGCGCCGCAGCGGTTGAGGCCGACCCGCAAAAGCTCGCGCGCGTCCGGCTCGTCGTCCACCACCAGGACGCGCAGCCCGTCGAGCCGCTCGACGCACTCGAAGGCGGGCAGGGTGTCGCGCGCCGCCGGGTGGACGCGCGCGGCCTCGGCCGGGTAGACGGGCGCGACCGGCAGCATCACCGTGAAGGTCGCGCCGTGGCCTTCGCCCTCGCTCTCGGCCCTGACGGTCCCGCCGTGCAGTTCGACGAGGTGGCGGACGATGGCGAGCCCGAGCCCGAGGCCGCCGTACTGGCGCGTCATCGTACTGTCGGCCTGGCGGAACCGGTCGAAGATGTGCGGCGCCACCTCCGGCAGCAGGCCTTCCCCGGTGTCGCTGACCGCAATGCGAACATGCGGGCCGGCCGCCACGATGCTGACC
>DASZKF010000268.1:0-8561 GCA_035947355.1 Pyrinomonadaceae bacterium
GACGCGCGCGCACGGCCCCCGCGCCGGCGCCCTCGGGCCGCCGCCTCCCCCCGTCCGCCTCCGGCCCGAACAGGTGCGCCGCACCGTCGCGCTCGTCGTAGACGACCTCGGCAGCTCGTTCGAGAGCGTCGCCTACATCCGGCAGGCGCTCCGCAAATTCGTAGACGAGCAGATGCAGCCGGGCGACCTCGTCGCCGTCCTGCGGACGAGCGCCGGCGTCGGCGCGCTCCAGCAGTTCACCTCCGACCGGCAGATTCTGCACAAGGCCATAGACCGCGTGCGCTGGTATCCGCTGGGGCGCGGGGGCGTCGGGGCCTTCGCGCCGCTCGGGGCCGACCCCTTGGCCGGCGCGAACCCGGCGGCCACGCAGTTCGGGACGGTCGGCGGCGATGACGACGACGCGCCGGCCGGCCGGCTCAGCGGGGCCGACGAGTTCCGCGAAGACCTCTTCGCCGTCGGGACGCTCGGCGCGCTCAACTTCATCGTGCGGGGGATGGGCGAGCTGCCGGGCCGCAAGTCGGTCGTGATGTTCTCCGACGGGTTCGAGATTTTCCGCGGCGCCGAATTCAGGCAGTCCGACCGCGTCTTCCACTCGCTGCGCCGGCTGGCCGACCTCGCCAACCGCGCGGCCGTCGCCGTCTACACCGTGGACGCGCGCGGCCTGACCTTCACCGGGCTGACGACCGCCGACAGCACGGCGGGCCTCACGCCGGAGGAGGTCGAGAAGCAGTTGACCGACCGCCGCACCAAGTACCTGAACACGCAGGACGGGCTGCGCTACCTGGCCGCGCAGACCGGCGGCACCTTCACGCACAGCTCCAACGACCTCACGCGCGGCATCCGGCGCGCGCTCGAAGACCAGCAGGGCTACTACCTGATCGGCTTCCGGCCCGACGCCGAGGTCTTCGACGCCGAGCGCGGCCGCGCCCGCTACAACCGCTTCGAGGTCAAGCTCCGGCGGGCGGGGCTGCGCGTGCGGACGCGCGGCGGGTTCTACGGCTTCACGGACGAGGAGGCGCGGCCCGCGCGCCGCACGCGCGACGAGCAGATGCTCGGGGCGATCACCTCGCCCTTCGCCTCGGGCGAGCTGGCCCTGCGCCTGACCTCGCTCTTCAGCAGCGGCGCGAAGAAGGACTCGGTGCTCGAATCGGTGCTCCACGTGGACGGGAGCCGCCTGACGCTCGCCGACGCCGCCGAGGACTGGAAGAAGCTCGTCTTCGACGTGGTCGCCATCACCTTCAGCGAGAGCGGGCAGGTCGTAGACGAGCTGAACCGCACCGAGACCATCCGGGTGCGGGGCGAGGCGCTGAAGTACATCGCCGAGAACGGCTTCGTCTACAAGATGCAGGTGCCGCTCAAGAAGCCGGGCGCGTACCAGTTGCGCGTCGCCGTGCGCGACACGGCGACGGAGCGGATCGGCTCGGCCAGCCAGTACGTTGACGTGCCCGATTTGAAGAAGAACCGGCTGGCCCTCTCCAGCATCTTCGTGACCGCGTCGCCGCCCGAGGGGCCGGCCGCGGGCGACGCGGCGCGCGACCCGCTGCGGGAGGCGGCCGTGCGCCGCTTCCGGCAGGGCGAGCGGGTGGACTTCGCCTACCACATCTACAACGCGAAGGCCGACAAGGCGACGGGCCGCCCGCAACTCCAGACGCAGACCCGCCTCTTCCGCGACGGCCGCCTCGTCTTCGAGGGCCGGCCCACCCCGTACGACCCGGCGGGGCAGCCGGACGCGACCCGCCTCCGGGCGGGCACGCGCCTCGCGCTCGGCCGCGACCTCGAGCCCGGCGAGTACGTCTTCCAGGTCGTCGTCACCGACGCGCTCGCCGGCCGCAAGCACGCGGTCGCCACGCAGTGGGTAGATTTCGAGATCGTCAGGTAGTGAATGGTAAACGGTGAATAGTAAATGGTGGTCGGGCGCGCCCGGCGCCGGCGGGTTTCGGACGCCGCGCGCGGGAAGCTTCAAACACTATTCACCATTTGCCATTTACCATTTACCATTCACTCATGTCGCTCCTCTTCGCGGCCGCGCTGTTTACGAGCGCCGCCCTGCTCTTCTGGGTCCAGCCCCTCGTGGGGAAGATGCTGCTGCCGCTTTTGGGCGGGACGCCGGCGGTGTGGAACACGTGCCTGCTCTTCTTTCAGGCCGCGCTGCTCGCCGGTTACGCCTACGCGCTGGCCGTGACACGCTGGCTCGGGACGCGCGCGCAGGTCGCCCTCCACCTGCTGCTGCTCGCGGCGGCGGCGCTCGCGCTCCCCGTCGCGGTCTCGGAGGCGACGGCGGCCGACGCGCCCGCGGAGGGGAGCCCCGCCCTGTGGCTCCTGTCGAGCCTGCTGGCGACGGTCGGGCCGCCCTTCTTCGTCCTCTCGGCCAGCGCGCCGCTTTTGCAGAAGTGGTTCGCCGCGACGCGCTCGGCCGCGGCCGGCGACCCTTACTTCCTCTACGCGGCGAGCAACGCCGGGAGCCTCGCCGCGCTCCTCGGCTTCCCGCTCCTCCTCGAACCCAACTGGACGCTCGCCGAGCAGGGCCGCGGCTGGGCCTTCCTCTACGGCGCGCTCGCGCTGCTGGTCGCGGCCTGCGGCCTCGCGGCCTGGAGACAGTTTCGGGTTGCGAGTTTCGAGTTTCGAGTTGAAGACAAAGGCTTGTCATCACCGGACTCGGCGGTGATGACCGGGTCGGGCGGCGGCGTTAACCCGCGGGCCGATGAAGTCGGTACTGACGACGAGTCGTCTTTAACTCGAAACTCGAAACTCGCAACCCGAAACTTGACTTGGCGGCAGCGTCTGCGCTGGACGCTCCTGGCCTTCGTGCCTTCGAGCCTGGTGTTGGGGGCGACGACTTACATCACGACGGACGTGGCGTCAGTGCCGCTTTTGTGGGTGGTGCCGCTCGCGCTCTACCTCCTGAGCTTCGTGCTGGTCTTCGCGCGGCGGACTCTGCTGCGGTGGCGGGCGGCGGCGCGGCTGCTGCCGGGCGCGGGCGTGCTGCTCGCTCTCGTCTACCTCTCGGGCGCGACCGAGCCGGCGTGGTTCCTCATCCTCTTCCACCTCCTCTTCCTCTTCACGGCGGCGGTCGTCTGCCACGGCCAGCTCGCCGAGGAGCGGCCCGCGCCGCGCCACCTCGCGGAGTTCTATCTGTGGCTTTCGACGGGCGGCGCTTTGGGCGGCCTCTTCAACGCCATCCTCGCGCCGCTCCTCTTCGACTCGGTCGCCGAGTACCCGCTCGTCATCGTCCTCGCCTGCTACCTGCGCCCCGCCGCGCGCGCGCCGCGCTTCCGCCTGCCCGGCCTCAGACTCTCGGACAGGCCGGACGAGGCGGAGGAGAGGGAAGAGCCGGAGGGGCGGCGCGCGTTGTGGAGGGATTTGGCTTACGCGGTCGGGCCGGCGCTGCTCTTGCTGCTGCTCGCGCTAGTGGCGGAGCAGGTCGAGCTGAAGGTGCTTGAGAAGACGGCGCTCATGCTCGGCGTGCCGCTCCTCCTGCTCAACCACCTCGCGGCGCACAGGCCGCTGCGGTTCGCGATGGGGCTTGCGGCCGTGATGCTGGCCGGCGTCCTCGTCGGCGGGCGCGCCGAAGAGACCATCTACGCCGAGCGCAACTTCTTCGGGGTGCTGCGCGCCAGCATCGAGGAGTCTGGCGAGACCGTGAACCTCTACCACGGGAGCACGCTGCACGGCCGGCAGTACACGGACCCGTCGCGCGCCTGCGAGCCGCTCTCCTACTACCATCGGCAGGGGCCGCTCGGCTCGGTCTTCGAGGCTTTCGAGTCGCGCCCCGGCGCCGCGCCGGCGGTCGCCGTCGTCGGCCTCGGCACCGGCGCGAGCGCCGCCTACGCCCGCGTGGGTCAGCACTGGACGTTCTACGAGATAGACCCCGCGGTCGAGCGCCTCGCCCGCGGCCCGGCGTTCACGTACCTCTCGGACTGCGCCGCCGCGCCCGTCGAGGTCGTCCTGGGCGACGCGCGGCTGAGGCTGCGCGAGGCGGCCCCAGAGGCTTACGGCCTCATCGTCCTCGACGCCTTCAGCTCCGACGCCGTCCCGGCGCACCTCCTGACGCGCGAGGCGCTCGACCTCTACCTCTCGAAGCTCGCGCCGGGCGGGCTCATCGCCTACCACACTTCAAACCGCAGCCTGAACCTTCAGTTGGTCGCCGGCGGTGTGGCGCGCGACGCCGGACTCGCCGCGCGCGTCTACGGCGACGCGGTCTCCGACCCGCTCCTCGGCAAAGACCGCTCCGAATGGGTCGTCGTCGCCCGCCGCCCCGAAGACCTCGGCCCGCTCGCCTCGGACCCGCGCTGGGAGACGCTCGACGAACAAGGCCCCCGCCTCGAAGTCTGGCGTGACGACTTCTCCGACATCCTCGGCGTCTTCAAGTGGCTCTAAACGGTAAATAGTGAATAGATAAGGCCGCTGCCCCTCTTCACCATTTACCATTTACCATTTACCATTTACCAATCATGCGTTCAGTTATCGTCGGTACGGCCGGGCACATTGACCACGGGAAGACGGCGCTGGTGAGGGCGCTCACCGGCGTGGACGCCGACCGCCTGCCGGAGGAGAAGCGGCGCGGCATCACGATTGACCTCGGGTTTGCGGAACTCGACCTGGGCGAGGTGCGCGTCGGGTTCGTGGACGTGCCGGGCCACGAGCGCTTCGTCAAGAACATGCTCGCCGGGGCGCACGGCATAGACGCCGTCGCCCTCGTCGTCGCGGCCGACGAGGGCGTCATGCCGCAGACGCGCGAGCACTTCGACATCTGCACGCTCCTGGGGATCAGGTCGGGCCTCGTCGTCATCACGAAGGTGGACACGGTGGACGAGGAGCTGCTCGAACTCGTCCGCGCCGAGGCCGAGGAGCTGGTCAGGGGTTCGTTCCTCGAAGGCGCGCCGGTCGCGGCCGTGAGCGCGCGCACGGGGCAGGGCGTCGAGGAGTTGAAAGCCGTCTTGCGCGAGGTGGCGCTCGCCGCGCCGTCGCGCTCGTCGGAGACGGTCGCGCGGCTCCCCGTTGACCGCGCCTTCACGATGCGCGGCTTCGGCGCGGTGGTGACGGGCACGCTCGTCGCGGGCGAGATCGCCGAAGGGGCGGAGATGGAGCTGCTGCCCGCCCAGGCGCGGGTGCGCGTGCGGGGCGTGCAGGTGCACGGCGCTTCGGTGCGCGCGGCGCGGGCCGGGCAGCGGACGGCGGTCAACCTGGGCGGCGTCGAGGCCGCGGGGGTCGAGCGCGGGATGGTGCTCGCGCCGGCCGGCCGCCTCCAGCCGACGCAGATCGTGGACGCCAGCGTCCGCGTGCTTGAGGGCGCGCCGCGCGCCCTGCGCTCGCGCCAGCGCGTCCGCGTCCACCACGGCACGGCGGAAGTCCTCGCGCGCGTCAGCGTGCTCGAAGAGTCGGGCGAGATAGCGCCGGGCGCGACCGGCCTCGCGCAGTTGCGGCTGGAGCTGCCCGTCGCCGCGCTCCCCGGCGAGCGCTTCATCGTCCGCTCCTACTCGCCGCAGCAGACGGTCGCGGGCGGCGAAATCTTAGACGCGCACGCCGCCAAGCACCGCGGCCGCGACCGCGCCGCGGCCCGCGCCCTCCTCTCGTCTCTCGCCGGTGCGGACAACGCCGCGCGCCTCTCGTACTTCGCCGGGACGGCGGGCGAGCGCGGCCTGCGCCGCACGGAGCTGGCGGCGCGCACGGGCTGGCGCGACGACGCGCTGGACGCGGCACTGGCGGAGGCGGCGCGGCGGGGGCTGGTCTTCGAGGCGGAGGGCGTCGTCGTCGGGCGGGAGCTGTTCGAGCGGCTGGTCGGCGCGGCGGTCGCCGAGGTCGAAGAGTTCCACCGGCGCGAGCCTTTGGCGCGGGGGATGGCGCGCGAGCTTTTGCGCGAGCGTCTGTTCGCGCGCGCCGCGCCCGAAGTCTTCCGCGCGGCGCTCTCGCGCGCGGAGGAGCTGGGCGCGGTAGCCTTCGAGCGCGAGCTGGTGCGGGCGAGCGGCCACAGCCTCGAACTCTCGCCGGCCGACGCCCGGTTGAAGGGGCGGCTGGAGCAAATCTACCGCGAGGCGGCGCTCGAAGCGCCGGCGCTCGAAGAGGCCCTGGCGCGCGCCGACGGCGAGGCGGGCGGCCGCGCCCGCGCGCGCAAAATCTTCCAGCTCCTCGTCGAGGCCGGCACGCTCGTCCGCGTCCGCGAAGACCTCTTCTTCCACCGCGAGGCGCTCGAACGGCTCACCGACGCCCTGCGCGACTACGGCGCGCGCCACGAGCCCGACCGGCTCATAGACGTGGCGGCCTTCAAGGAACTCTCCGGCGTCTCGCGCAAGTACGCCATCCCGCTGCTCGAATACTTCGACCGCGAGCGCGTCACCCGCCGCGCCGGCGACAAGAGGGTGATACTCAAGTAGACAGTAGCCAGTAGCCAGTAGCCAGTAGAAAGACGGTCGCTAGCGAACCGCCCGGGTGTCGGCGTCAGCGGTCTCAGTGCGGAGCCTACTGTCTACTGTCTACTGTCTACTGACCACTGTCTACTGCCTTTACTTGCTTCAAAATTCTTGCTTCTCGCGCGCGGCGGCGTTAACATACGGGCCGAACAACAGCTCTTCTGACGAACGAAGCTTTACCACCCGGCAATTCAAGGCTTTACCGGCCGCGCCTGCGGGCCGGTCATTCTGGAAAACCATCGAACGCTGGAGGTTCAAGATGAGGAACCTGTTGGACGTGATCCTCGGGATCGTCGGTTTCGCGGCGCTGATCTTCGCCATCTACCAGTTCTACGTCTTCGCCTCGGCGGAGGGCACGGAGGGGCCGCGGTCGAACCTGTACATGGCGATCGCCGGCTTCGTGGTGCTCTGCGTCTGCGCGCTCGGCATCTTCCTGCGCCACTCCGGCGCGGAGGAGGAGATACACATCACGCAGTAGGGCGGGGGCGGCCCGCGCGCCGCCGAGACGCACTCCCGGCGGCCGGCGCGCGCCCGACCGACGTATGACCTCGACGCCGTTCGCGTCCCTCGGTCGGCGCACACGCCGGGCGACGCGGACGGCGCTTTGTTTACCCGGCCGGAGATAGGAGAGTTGACTAGATGCTCTGGGCTTCGATGCAGGTGCTGGAGGCGCAGCAGGATCAGGCTTACCGCGCGCCCTCTTACTTCCTCTGGGTCGCGCTCTCGCTGCTGGCGGGCGGGGCGCTCGGCTGGCTGGTCGCGGCCGTGCTCGGCTTCACGAGGGCGCGGGTCTTCGGGGCGGCGGCGCGCTGGTTCGCGGTCGCCGCCGTCTGCCTCGTCATCTACCACCTCCAGTGGGTCGTCCTAGCCTTCGGCATGGTGGGCGGCGACAACGACGTCGTGCTCAGCCTCGGGGCCTTCTTCAACCTCTTCGTCCTCCTCGCCGCCGTCTGCGCCATCATCGGCTTCACGCGCTTCACCAACCCGGAACCGTAAAAAAGGTGATGGGTGATGGGTGATAGGTAAAAAGCTGCTGGTCTTTTACCTATCACCCATCACCTATCACCTGAGTAGTCGTGCGGCTTCGGCGGCGTAGTAGGTGAGGATGATGTCGGCGCCGGCGCGGCGGATGCTGGTGAGCGTCTCGAGCATGACGCGGCGCTCGTCGATCCAGCCGAGCCGGGCGGCGGCCTTGATCATCGAGTACTCACCGGAGACGTGGTAGGCTGCGAGCGGGAGGTCGAAGCGCTCGCGCACGGCCCGGACGATGTCGAGGTAGGCCGTGGCCGGCTTGACCATCAGGAAGTCGGCCCCCTCCATCACGTCGAGCTCGGCCTCGCGCATCGCCTCGCGGGCGTTTGCGGCGTCCATCTGGTAGGCGCGGCGGTCGCCGAACGCGGGCGCGCTGTCGGCCGCCTCGCGGAACGGCCCGTAGAAGCCGGAGGCGTACTTCACGGCGTAGGCCATGACGGCGACGTGGACGAGGCCCGCGTCGTCGAGCGCCTCGCGGATCGCCCCGACCTGCCCGTCCATCATCGCCGACGGCGCGACGATGTCCGCGCCGGCCTCGGCCTGGCTGACGGCCGTGCGCGCGATCAGCTCCAGCGACTCGTCGTTCAAGACCTCGCCCCCGCGCACCACCCCGCAGTGGCCGTGCGAGGTGTACTCGCAGAGGCATGTGTCGGCGATGACGACCATCTCGGGCACGGCGCGCCGCACCGCGCGGATGGCCTCCTGCACGACGCCCTTCGGGGCGTAGGCGCCGGAGGCGGTCTCGTCCTTCGACTCTGGCAGGCCGAAGAGGATGACGGCCGGGACGCCTGCGTCGAAGGCGGCCGCGGCCTCGCGCGCGACCTCGTCGGTCGAGAGGTTGAAGACGCCGGGCATCGAAGCCACCTCGCGGCGCACGCCCTCGCCGGGGCAGGCGAAGAGCGGGAGCACCAGATTCTCCGGCGAGAGGCGCGCCTCCCTCACCAGCGCGCGCACCCCCTCACGCCGCCTCAGCCGCCGCGGACGGTGTGTCAGATGAGCCATAAACGAAAGAATCTCTCCCCCTCACATGAGGACGACGAAATAATACGTACTCCGCCCGGCGCGCGCAAACTCACCAACCCGCCCTCCTACGAGCACTCTACAGATAACCCAAATGGCCGC
>DASZKF010000269.1:0-21536 GCA_035947355.1 Pyrinomonadaceae bacterium
GCCCGCCGCGGACGCCGCCGCGACGGCCCCGGCCGCCGCCGAGGGCCAGCCGGCCCCGGCAGTTGAGAACCCGGCGACTGCCGAGACGGCCGCCGCGGGCCAGCCGCCCGCGACCGGCGCGGCCCCGGCCGCACGCTCGCGCAACTACTGGACGCAGTTCCGAGGCCCGGCCCGCGACGGCCGCTACGAAGAGCTGATGGTCAAGACCAGTTGGCCGTCGGGCGGCCTCGCGCCGCTCTGGCGTCAGCCGGTCGGCGGCGGCTTCGCCTCCTTCTCCGTGGCCGACGGCGTCGCCTACACCATCGAGCAGCGGCGCGGGCAGGAGGTCGTCACGGCCTACCAGGTCGAGACGGGCCGGGAGCTTTGGACGCACGGCTGGGACGCGAACTTCCGCGACTCGACGGGCGACGGGCCGCGCGCCACCCCGACCTGGGACAACGGCCGCCTCTACGCACTGGGCGCGACGGGCGAGCTGCGCTGCTTAGACGCACGGACGGGCCGCGCCCTCTGGTCGAAGAACATCCTCTCGGACAACGGCGCGTCGAACGCCCCCTGGGGGATGGCCGCCTCGCCGCTCGTCGTGGACGACAAGGTGGTGGTGATTGCGGGGGGGCCGAACGGCAGGTCGGTCGTCGCCTACAACAAGATGACGGGCGCGCGCGCGTGGGGCGCTTTGGGCGACGCGGCCAGCTACACCTCGCCGATGCTCGTGACGCTGGCGGGCCGCCGGCAGGTGCTCGCCGTGACGGCCGCGCGGGCGGCCGGCCTCGCGCCCGAAGACGGCTCGGTGCTGTGGGAGTTCCCGTGGTCGAACTCGGCCGGCATCAACGTCTCGCAGCCGGTGGTCGTTGACGCGAACCGCTTCTTCATCTCGGCCGGCTACGGCAAGGGCGCGGCGCTCGTCGAGGTCGGCGGGGCGGGCAAGGCGTTGACGGCGCGGGCCGTCTGGCAGAACTCTTCGATGAAGAACAAGTTCAACTCGCCGGTCTACCACGAGGGGCACGTCTACGGGCTCGACGAGGGCATCCTGACGTGCGTCGAGGCGGCGACGGGCGAGCGCAAGTGGAAGGGCGGGCGCTACGGCTACGGGCAGGTCGTCCTGGCCGCCGGCCACCTCATCGTGACGACCGACGCCGGCGAGATCGTACTGCTGCGCGCCACGCCGCAGGCCCACACCGAGGTCGCGCGCTTCCAGGCCCTCGACGGCCAGACCTGGAACAACCCGGCCATCGCCGCCGGCCGCCTCCTCGTCCGCAACGGCAAAGAGATGGCCTGCTACAAGCTCACGGACTAAAGTTTCGAGTTACGGGTTTCGGGTTTCGAGTTTGTTCGGCGTGAGTTGAAAGGCTCAGCGCACGCAGCCCGAACTCGAAACCCGAAACCCGTAACTCGAAACTTATTTCCGGTTGACTCGGCGGCCGGTTTTGGCATACAAAGTCTCTCGCCTTTTTTCAACCCTTGCAGTTCCCTCTTCTCTCCCGCCGCGGGGGCGTGTGTGCGGCGCGCCGCCCGCCAGGCCACCCTACACTGATGAGAGCCAGAGCCTTCCTGTCCGCGTCGCTGCTGTTCGCACTTCTCCTGTCATCACTCCCGGCCTGCCGCCGCGGGCCGCGCACCCAGCTTGAGGCGGTAGACACGATTGACCGCCGGACGGACGTGCCGCTCGGCCCGCCCGTCGAGCGCGACCTGGGCGAGATTGACGGGAGGAAAGAGCTGGTCGTCCTCGCCCCTTACAACTCGACCACCTACTTCATACACCAGGGCGAGCCGATGGGCTACGAGTACGAGCTGCTGAGGGCCTTCGCCTCCGAGCGCGGCATCAGGCTCCGGATGGTCGTCGTCACCGACCGCAAGAGCCTCTTCCCGATGCTCAACGACGGGACGGGCGACGTGGCCGCCGCGCGCCTCGTCCCCAGGCCCGAGGACGAGGGGGTCGTCGCCTTCACCAGCGCTCTCTACCACACCGAGCCGGCCCTCGTGCAGCAGGAGGCTTCGCCCGACGCGGCCGGCGAGGGCACGGAGAAGGTTCTGGAGCCGGGCCCGGCCGACCCTCTGCCCGAGATGGACATCGAGGCGCGGCTCGTCACGCGGCCGGGCCAGCTCGCTGGCGAGACCGTCCACCTGCCGGAGCGCGACGCCTACAAACGGACGCTCGTCGAGCTGTCCGACGAGGTCTCGGGCGACATCCAGGTCGTCGAGATCGGCGGGAAGATACAGGACGAGACTCTGGCGCAGAAGGTCGCGCGCGGCGAGGTCGAGTTCACGGTGATGCAGAGCAACCTGGCCGACCTGAAGGAGGCCGAGTTCAAGAACCTCAAGGTGCGGCCGATCATGGGCCGGACGCACAAGGTCTCCTGGGCCGTGCGGAAGAACGCGCCGGCGCTGCTCGGCGAGCTGAACCGCTTCATCGAGGAGAAGAAGTCGGGGTCGCTCTTCAAGGCGCTCTACCGGAAATACTTCACCGACCGACGCGCCCACGTCGAGCGCGTCGCCAGCGAGTACCTGACCTCCTCGACCGGCAAGCTCTGCCAGTACGACGACCTGCTCAAGCAGTACGCGCAGGAGCTGGGCTGGGACTGGCGGCTGCTGGCGTCGCAGGCTTACCAGGAGTCGCGCTTCAAGCCGGAGGCGCGGTCTTGGGCGGGCGCGACGGGGCTGCTCCAGTTGATGCCGAGGACGGCGCGCGAGTTCGGTGTGACGAACGCGCTCGACCCAGAGGACAACGTCCGCGGGGCCGTCAAGTTCCTCCAGTGGCTCGGGGACTTCTGGGACGAACGCATCCCGGACGAGGGCGAGCGGCTGAAGTTCATCCTCGCCTCGTACAACACGGGGGCCGGGCACGTCGAGGACGCGCAGCGCCTCGCCGAGAAGTACGGCGGCGACCCGGAGGTCTGGGAGCACGTCTCCTACTGGCTCCTCCAGAAGTCAACGCAGCGCTACTCGTCCGACCCGGTCGTCAAGTTCGGCTTCTGCCGCGGCATCGAGCCGGTCAACTACGTCTCGAACATCCTCGAACGCTTCGACCACTACCGCCAGTTCGTCGTCGCCCGCCGCGCAGAGACGGGGGCGCGACACGAAATGGCGATGACGGCGCGCGCGGGCGGGACGCGTCCCCGGCAACGCACGGCGCAGGTAGTTTCAGCGCCGCAAGGCGCGGCAGGAAATAGCCCCGCCCGTCAGGGCGGGGTATGAGACGTGGCAATGAACCGAGCCCCGGAGGGGCGGCACGCGTCGTGAACGTGTGCCGCCCCTCCGGGGCTCCGGCGCTTGGTTACGAACGTACACCCCGCGCTCACGCGCGGGGCTATTTCCTGCCGCGCCTTGCGGCGCTGGCGGCGCATTCCGCCCGCGGCTGTGTTCAGGCAGGCGGATGTTTCGGCACGCGGCTCACTTCTTCTCCAGCTCCTTCAGCCGCTCGACGGCGTTGGTGTTCTGCGGGTTCAGCTCCAGCGACCGCCTGTAATTCTTAATCGCCGACTCCTTGTCGCCCTGCGCGGCGTACGCCTCGCCGAGGCTGTCGTAGGTGTTGAAGGCCCCGGGGTACGCCTCGACGTTGAGCTTGAAGATTTCGACGGCCTCGTTGACCAGCCCCGCGCCGAGCAGCTCGTAGCCGAGCACGTTCAGCTCGCGCTCCGAGAAGTCGTAGCGGTCGGCCTGCGTCCTCTTCAGCTCGTGGTAGAGCTTGACGGCCGCGGCCACGTCCTGCCGCTCGATGGTGCGCTTCAGGGCGGTGCCGATGGAGAGGGCGCGCGGGTTCTTGAACCAGTCAATCGTCCGCCTCAAGCGATCCTCCCGGTTGAGGATGACGGGGTGGTTGTCGCCCTGGTAGACGACCAGCTCGTAGGTCTTGCCCAGCTCCTCCATCTTCTGCGCGAGGTTGAGCGAGTGCGTGGGCGAGAGGTTGTCGGCCCCGCCGTGGAGGATGAGCAGCGGCGTGTCTATCTTCTCGACCCAGAGGACGGGCGCGCGGTTGCGCAGGTGCTCGTCCTTGCGCCGGTCGTAGTCCGGGAACGACTGGCGGAAGAAGCGCTCGGCCCCCGGCAGGAGCGCGCGGTAGTCGGTGGGCGGGCCGACGAGGACGGCCGCCCGGAGGGCCACGCCGTCGCGGATGAGCTGCAAGGTCATCAGCGCGCCGCGCGAGTAGCCCCACATGAAGAGGCGCGAGGCGTCGGCGTAGGGCAGCGAGCGCGCGACCTTGATGATGTTGAGCACGTCGTTCAGGTCGGCCCCGCCCACCTCGTCTTTGCCGCCCGCCCCGTCCACGCCGCGGTACTGCGAGGCCACGACGACGAAGCCCTCCGAGGCGTAGCGCATCATCTCGTGGACGTAGTTGAAGTTCGACATTCCGATCAGGCCGTCGGCCAGCCCGCCGCGGTTGAAGACGATGACGGGGAGCCTGCGCCCCTCGACCTTCTTCGGCCTGGCGATGAAGCCGGCGACCGACAGGCCGTCGCTCGCGTAGCGGATCTTCAGCAGCTCGACCTCGGCCGAGTCGCGCAGCGCGTCGAACGACGCGCGCGAATAGACCTCCCGCTGCCACGGCGCGAGCTGGCTGTAGTCCCAAGCGTCGAACACCTTCTGCTCAAGGACCGTCCCGTCCGCCGCCGTCTGCGCCGCCACGACGGCCGCGCAACAGCACAAGGCGGTCAGTGCCGCCAGAGTGCGCGTGAGCTTCATGGCTTCCTCCCTCTTCGAGTTTCGGGCTGCGAGCTAAAGACCGACTACTGTGATGGCGGGTTCGCGGCGGGGCGTTGGTCGGGTGTAACGGGAGTTCATTTCAACACAGAGGGCGCAGAACGCCGCCGCGATCTACTTCAGCGAGAGCGACGCGAGCGTCGTCTCGTCTTTGACGAGGATGCGGTCGCCGAGGAAGACGGGGTGCGCCCAGGTGGGCGAGGCGGCGACGGTGTAGCGGGCGGCCGGCGCGAAGGCTTTGGCGTCGGCCGGGAGCACCAGGAGGACGGCGTCGTTCGTCAGCGCGAGCAGCGTGCCGCCGAGGTTGAGGAGCGCGGCGTTCTCGCCCGCGCGGCCCTCGCCCTGCCAGAGGGTCTTGCCCGTCGCCGCGTCGAGCGCGAAGAACTGTCCCTTCTTGCGCGCCGACAGTCCGAAGAGGATGTTGCCGTGGAGCACGGGAGAGCTCATGTACAGCTCGTTCTCCGCGTTGGCCCAGACCTCCTGGGCCGCCCAGGCCCCGCCCTGCCTGACGGGCCGCACGGCGACGATGCCTTTGCCTTCGGGCGAGAAGATGATCGTGTCCTTGTAGGCGACCGCGGTGTTGCAGTTCGTGTCGTACATCGTCTTGGCCGGCAGCTTCCAGAGGAGCTTGCCCGTCGCGGCCGAGACCGAGACGAACTCCTTCTGCGTGAAGGTGACGATCTGGCGCTCGCCGCCCGCCGTGAAGACTATCGGCGAGGAGTAGGCCGGGCCGTCGGCGTCGTAAGACCACCTGACGGCGCCGGTCGCCGGGTCGAAGGCGGTCAGGGCGCCGCGGTCGTGCCCGCCGACGTGCGCGACGAGCAGCCCGCCCTCGACGAGCGGCGACATCGCCGTCCCGTAGAGCGGCGAAGTGACCGGGTACTGCTTCGAGAAATCCTTCCGCCAGACGAGCCTCCCCGTCTTCGCGTCGTGCGCCGAGAGCACGCCCGTGATGCCGAGCGTGAAGACGCGCCCGTCTGCGACGACCGGCGTGGACTTCGGCCCCTTGCCGTGGCCCCGGGCGGCCGGGTTCATCTCGTAAGGCGCGGGCAGCCCGGCCGCCTTCCAAAGCTCCTTGCCCGTCGCCGCGTCGAGCGCGATTAAAACCTCCTCCTCGCCCTGCCGCGCGAACTGGTAGACGCGCCCCTCCGAGACGACCGGCGAAGAGTGGCCGACGCCCACCGTCACGCGCCACTGCTCCTTCAGCTCCTTCGGCCACGTCACCGGGGCCGACGCGCCCGCGACAACGCCGTCGCGATTCGGCCCGCGCCATTGCGGCCACTCGACTGAGGCGGCGACGACAGTCGCGGCGTTCGGGTCCGTCGCCGCCGCTGCCGCCGCGGCCGTAACTTCGGCCGGCGTCGGCGTCGCCGTCGGCTGCGCCGACGAAGGAGCATCCGCCCGCGGCGGGGCGGCGTTCGTCTCCGCGGCCGGCGTCGTCTGGTTCGTGGCGCGCGCGGCGCAGGCCGCGACGCCCAGGACGAGCGCGAGAAAGATGACGACGGCCGGCCTCCGAAGAATGCTTCTCATAGAACGTCTCTCGCGTGACATTAGAAGAGCAGCTTGGCCCCGAACTGTATGTGGCGCGGGTCGCGCGCCGAGGTGACGCGCCCGAACGAGGGCGAGCCGAAGAAGTTGTCCGGCAGGTCGAGGTTCGGGTGGTTGAAGAGGTTGAAGAACTCGGCCCGCAGTTGCAGGTTGTAGCGCTCGCCGAGGGTCGTGTTCTTCACCAGCGAGGCGTTGAAGTTCTCGTAGCCCGGCCCCTCGACGACGTTGCGGCCGGCGTTGCCGAACGTCCCCCGCGCCGGCAGGGCGAAGGCCGCCGTGTTGAACCACCGCTCGGGCGTGCGCGGCCCCGCGTTCGGGTCGCCGACGAGATTGGGCCGGTCGTTGGCGCCGAAGCCGAGCGCCGAGATGCCCGTCCCGCTGTTGTCGAACTCCCTGAGCAGGGCGACGGTGAAGGGCCGGCCCGTCTGCAAGGTCAGGATGCCGTAGGTCTGCCAGCCGGAGAAGAGCGAGGTCAGCCAGCCCGCGTCGGCCAGCAGTGCCCGGCCGCGGCCGAGCGGCAGGTCGTAGGAGTAGCTGAGCGTGAAGCGGTGGCGCACGTCGAAGTTCGAGCGGGCGCGCTCGGCCCGGAGGTCGTAGGAGTTCTGCGGGTAGTTCGGGTCGCCGGCGCTCGGGAAGAAGTTCGAGGCGTCGTCTATGGACTTCGACCAGGTGTAGGAGGCGAGCGCCGCCAGCCCCCGCGCGAGCCGCTGCTGGAAGCGCGCCTGGAGCGCGTGGTAGCTCGAAGCGGCGCGCGACTCGATGGTGTTGATCTCGTCGAACTGCGGGACGGGGCGCGGCACGAAGGGCAGGCCCGGCGGCAGCACCGAGGGCTGCGGCTGGTTGAGGTCGCGCGCCGCCAGAAGCTTCGCCCCCTTCGCCCCGACGTAGGCCACTTCGAGGACGCCGCGGCTCGTGACCTCGCGCTGCACGTTCAGGTTCCAGTGCTGCGTGTAAGGCGTGCGCAGGTCGCGCTCGACGGCCTGGGCCGAGTCGGGCAGGCGGAAGGGGAAGCCCGCGGGGAACGGGTCGCTCAGCGTGAGCGGGAGGTTCTGGAGCGGGAAGAAGAGGTTGAAGTCGAAGAACGGCGCGTTGAAGTAGAGCGCCTCGCCGGGCGCGAGCGGCGAGGTGTCGTAGTAGACGCCGTAGCCGGCGCGCACGACCGTCGCCTCCTCCTCGCCCAGCGTCCACGCGAGGCCGACGCGCGGCGCGAAGTTGTTCCGGTCGGCCTCGTAGCCGCCGCGCGGCACACCATTGGTGCCGACGCGGACGAGCGTGCGGGCCGCCGGGTCGTAGAGGTTCGCGCGGTCGAAGGCGTCCACGGCCGGCGAGTTGTACTCGTAGCGCAGCCCCGCCGAAAGCGTCAGGCGCGGGGAGACGCGCCAGTTGTCGTTGACGAAGAAGTGGTAGCTCTCGGCGCGCAGGTGCTGCGCGTTGTCAACCCGCGCGCCGCCCGTCACCGTGGGGAGGCCGAGCAGGAGGTCTGCGAGGGCGTTGCCCGTGTAGGCGAAGGGCGAGAACTGTATGAAGCCGCGCGACTGCACGTCGCGGAAGCCGTTCTGCTGCACGGCCCGGATGTCCGCGCCGAACTTGACGAGGTGGCGGCCCGTCACGTAGCTGGCCGTGTCGAGCACCTGGAAGGTGTTCGTCACGCTCGCCTGCGGGTTGTTGAACTCGTGGCCGAGCGGCGAGAAGCCGGTCACGGTGATGAAGCTCAGGCCGAAGTCGCGCGCGTCCGGCGAGAGGTCGGGGAGGCCGACCGCGCGGTTGAGGCTCGCCTCGCGCCCCTCCTGCAAGACGGCCGAGGCGACGCGGCTGAAGGCGAAGCGGGCCTCGTTGACGAGCGAGGGCGAGAAGACGTGCGTCTCGCCGACCATGGCGTTCTGGCTGCGGCGCGGCACGTCGTTGCCGAAGCCGGGGACGGCCGCGAAGGTCGGCCCGGCGAACGGCTCGAAGAAGCGGCGGTCGCCGAAGCTGTAGCGGAAGACGAGCGTCGAGCTGCGGCTGAGGGCGTGGTCGAGCCGCACGTCGAAGTGGTCGTTGTCGTCCGTCTGCGTCGGCGAGGAGACGAAGTTGGCGAAGGGGACGTCGCGGTTCGGCAAGGGGTAGAGCGCGGCGACGGCGCGGCCCACGGGGTGGATGAAGAAGTCGGGGATGCGGCCGCCCTCGAAGGGCTGGCCCGTGAGCGGGTTGCGCGGCACGCCCAGGAGGCTCTGCGAGAAGTCGCCGCTGCGCTCGGCCAGCGTCGGCACGTTGGCGACGCGCGTGACGCCCTCGCGCGAGCGCGTCCCCTCGTAATCGAAGAAGAAGAAAGTCCTGTCCTCGACGACGGGGCCGCCGAGCGAGCCGCCGAACTGGTTGCGGATGTACTTCGGCTTCGCCTCGCCGGCGGGCGCGAAGAAGTTGCGGGCGTCGAGCCGCGCGTTGCGGTGGAACTCGTAGAGCGAGCCGCGCCACTCGTTCGTCCCCGACTTGGTGACGACGTTGACCTGCGCGCCGACGTTGCGGCCGAAGGCGGCGTCGTAGGTCGAGGTGGCCGTCTCGAACTCGCGGATGGCGTCCACGGGCGGGCGCACGGCGAAGGTGTTCAGTTTCGGGTCCACGTTGTAGACGCCGTCGAGGAGGAAGTTGTTCGAGTCCTCGCGCTGGCCGTTGACCGAGAAGGCGAAGTCGCCGCGCACCGACCCGGCCGAGCCGGGCGCGGGCGGGACGGCGCCGGGGACGAGCAGGTTCAGCTCGTAGAAGTTGCGCCCGTCGAGCGGGAGCCCCTCGATCTGCCGGTTCTCGACGACCGCGCCGAGCGAGGCCGACTCCTTCTTCAGATCGGTCTCGACGATGTCTATGTAGTCAACCAGGCCGGGCTGCAGGATCACGTCGAACCTCAGCTCCTGGTTGACCCGCAGCACGAAGCCGTCTTTACGCGTGGCGAAGCCGGCGGCGCTGATGACCAGGTCGTACTCGCCGGGCGGCAGCGACGTGAAGGCGTACTCGCCGCCCTCGCCGGCCGCGGCCCGCCGCGTCTCGTTCGTCTCGCGGCTCGTGAGTTCGAGCGTCGCGCCGGGGATGGCGGCGAGGTTCACGTCCGTGATGGCGCCGCGCAGCGTGCCGCGGTGCGTCTGCGCGCCGGCCGCGGGCGCGAGCAGGAGGGCGAGCAGGACGGCGGACGAAAGGACGAAGGCGGGGGATTTCCTCACGGCGAAAGTCTCCTTGAACGGCTCCCCGAAGGGCTCTCTGGGCGTGCACTGTGTGAAACGAAAGCGGCCCCGATTTGTTTCGGCCATTATGCCGGAAACAGACCGGGGCGATGTAAATAAGGTGTAAAAGAATGGCGGAAACTGTCAATGTTTGTAAAGCCCGCCCGCCTCGCGCTCGAAAAGGGTGAAACCGGCTGCTAGAATGCGCAGTATAAGCAAAGGCCAGGCAAGCCTCTCTGATTGGAGTAGACCGAAAGTCAAAATGCGTTCACAAAGCTTTTCCCTAAAGGCGCCGCTCCCCTTCCATCTCCTCCGGGCCGCCCTCGCCGCCCTCTGCCTCGCAGCCTTCGCCGCGCACGCGCAGACGACGACGAGCACGCTCACCGGCGACATCACCGACCCGAACGGGGCCGTCGTCCAGGGCGTCGAGGTCACGGCCCGCCACCTCGACACCGGCTTCTCGCGCACGACCGTGAGCGACGCCGAGGGCCGCTACGTCTTTCCGGGGCTCCCGCTCGGCCCCTTCGAGGTGCGCGCGTCGAAGGCCGGCTTCAAGCAGTACGTCTACGAGCGGATCACCCTGACCGTGGGCGAGACGGCCGAGCTCGACATCTCGATGGAGGTGGCCGCGCTCGACGCGCAGGCCGTCACCGTCACGGACGAGGCGGCGCTCGTCAACACGCAGACGCCCGAGCTCTCCTACCTCGTCGGCGAGCGCGCCATCGAGCAGCTGCCCCTGAACGGCCGCAACTACACCGACCTCGCCCTGCTCCAGCCCGGCGTCATCGCCTACCCGCACCGCGACGGCGGCTCGGTGGTCGCGCACGGCGTCGGCGCGAGCATCAACGGGCAGGACCCGCGCTCGAACGTCTACCTGCTCGACGGCACGCCGCAGAACGACTTCACCAACGGCCCGGCCGGGAGCGCCGCCGGCACCGTCCTGGGCGTCGAGGCCATCCGCGAGTTCCGCGTCGAGACCAACGCCTACTCGGCCGAGTACGGCCGCAACTCGGGCGGCCAGATCAGCGCCGTCTCGAAGTCCGGCACCAACGACTTCCGCGGGTCGCTCTACGAGTTCCACCGCAACGACAACTTCGACGCCCGCAACTTCTTCGACGGGGCCGAGAAGCCCGAGTTCCGGCGCAACCAGTTCGGCGGGAGCATCGGCGGCCCCCTCCGGCAAGACCGGCTCTTCTTCTTCGCCGCCTACGAGGCGCTG
The DNA here is from genome assembly GCA_035947355.1 of Pyrinomonadaceae bacterium. Classification (GTDB taxonomy): domain Bacteria; phylum Acidobacteriota; class Blastocatellia; order Pyrinomonadales; family Pyrinomonadaceae; genus QHXN01. The sequence continues at coordinate 10,654 of DASZKF010000269.1, forward strand.
CGCGAGAACCTCGGCCGCACGATACAGACGGTCGTCCCCGACCTGGCCTCGCGCGCCGGCGCCGTCCACCCGGCGGTGCGCCCCTTCCTCGACGAGTTCCCGCTGCCGAACGGGCCGAACCTCGGCGGGGGCCTCGCGGCCTACAGCTTCGGCTTCGACCAGCGCGTTGACCAGAACTTCGTCCAGGGCCGCATAGACTACAACCGCAGCACCCGCGACCAGTTCTTCGCCCGCTACACCTTCGACGACGCCGACCAGTTCCTCCCGACCGACTTCCCGCAGTTCCCGCGCACCTTCTTCTCGCGCAACCAGTTCTTCACCGCCGAGTACCGGCAGACGCTCTCGGCCTCGACGCTCAACACCTTCCGCTTCGGCTTCAGCCGGACGCGGGTCGGGCAGAACGTCGAGGCCAACACGACGCGCGAGCTGCCGGAGTTCGTGCCGGGCCGCGGCATCACGGGCGACATAGACATCGCCGGCATCCCGCGCTTCGGCCCGCAGTCCTCGGGCAACCTCCGCCTCGTCCAGAACATCTTCGGCGGCGAGTACAACCTGGTAAACAGCCGCGGCCGGCATCTGATCAAGGCCGGGGCGCTCGTCGAGCGCTACCAGGACAACATGGTCAACCCGACCTTCAGCAACGGCATTTACACCTTCGCGAGCCTCTCGGACTTCCTCGCCAACCGGCCGCAGCGCTTCGTCGGGCTGACGCCAGAGGCGCAGTTCGACCGCTACTGGCGCTTCACGCTCCTCGGCCTCTACGCGCAGGACACCTTCCGCGCGCACCCGCGCCTCTCGCTCAACGTCGGCCTCCGCTACGAGGCCGCGACGACGCCCGTAGACCTCGGCGGCCGCGACTCGGCGCTCCCCGACCTGAGCGACCGCGCGCCGACCACCGGGAAGCTCTACGACAACCCGACGCTGAAGAACTTCAGCCCGCGCGTCGGCTTCGCGTGGGACGTGTTCGGCGACGGGAAGACCTCGGTGCGCGGCGGCTACGGCGTCTACTTCAACACGAACAACCAGCAGAACCTGATCGTCACGGTGACGAACCCGCCGGCCACGCCGCGCCCCGTCATCAACAACCCGACCTTCCCTGTCCCCAACTTCCGCGGCTCGATCTCTATTCGCCCCGTGCAGTTCGACATAGACAACCCTTACGTGCAGGTCTGGAACCTGAACGTCCAGCGCGAGCTTTGGTTCGACACCGTCCTGACGGTCGGCTACGCCGGCTCGCGCGGCGTCCACCTCCTGCGCAGCAACGACGTGAACGTCCCCGAGCCGGTCGTGCGGCCCGACGGCACGCTCTTCTGGCCGCCGGGCCAGCCGCGCCCGAACACGGCGTTTACGACCATCGAGCTGAAGTCTTCCGACGGCAACTCCTGGTACAACGCCCTGGTGACGGAGCTGCGCAAGCGGTGGAGCCGCGGCTTCACGGCCCAGCTCTCCTACACCTTCTCGCGCAACATAGACACGACGCAGGCTTCCACGTTCTTCTCCGACGCGACGAACGGCACGACGACGGCCTTCCCCGAGTTCGGCGGCCTCGACTACAACAAGGGGCTGGCCGACTACCACGCCAAGCACAACCTCGTCGTCAACTTCACCTGGGAGCTGCCCTTCGCGCGCGGGATGCGGGGCGTGGCCGGCACGCTGCTTGACGGCTGGCAGCTCTCCGGCATCGGGCAGGCGCGCAGCGGCAACCCTTTGACGGTCTTCGTCGCGCGCAACCGCTCGCGCTCGCAGTGGTCGCCCTCGCTCGCGCCGGGCATCGGCTTCGACCGCGCCAGCATCGCGCCCGGCTTCACCTACGAGACGGCCGTCACCGGCGACCCCAACCGGTATTTCAACCCCGCGGCCTTCGCGCTCCAGCCCGCCGGCACGCTCGGCAACACGGGGCGCGGCGCCTTCATCGGCCCGAACCTCCGCGTCTTCGACCTCTCGGCCGTGAAGAACACGCGCTGGTCGGCGCTGGGCGACAACACCGTCATCCAGTTCCGGGTCGAGGCATTCAACCTCTTCAACCGGACGAACTTCGGCAACCCCAGCCTGATCGCCTTCACCGGCGCGGCCGACAACGAGCGGCCGCTCCCGACCTTCGGGCGCATCCGCTCGACCGTCACCTCCTCGCGGCAGATTCAGCTCGGGGTCAGACTTACGTTCTAAAAGCAGTAGTCAGTAGTCAGTAGTCAGTAGTCAGTAGAAAGACCTTCGGTATCGAACCGTCGGGGCACGGCGTCAGCGGCCGGCAAAGAACCTACTGGCTACTGTCTACTGACTACTGTCTACTTTTCTGCGAGGTCTTCTATGGTCTGGATTCTTTTCGCGGTGGGCGCGGCCGTGTCGTGGGGCCTGTACGGGCCGGTGCTGCACCGGGGGCAGGTCGAGTTGCGGAACCCGATGCGGGCGCTTCTGTGCGTGGGCGTGGCCTACTTCCTGGTGGGCGTGATCGTGCCGGTCATCAGCCTCTCGTCGCAGGGGCAGTTGGGCGGGTTCACGACGAAGGGGTCGCTGCTGGCCGGGGCGGGCGGGGCGCTCGGCGCGGTCGGCGCGGTCTGCATCATCTACGCCTTCCGCTCGGGCGGGGTGCCGACCTACGTCATGCCGCTCGTCTTCGCCGGCGCGCCGGTCGTCAACGCGCTCTTCTCGATGATCCTCCACCCGCCCAAGCAGGCCCCCAACCCGCTCATCTACGTCGGCATGCTCCTCGCCGCCACCGGCGCCGGCATGGTGCTCTACTTCAAGCCGCAATCGTAAAAAAGTTTCAAGTTCAAAGTTTCAAGTTTCAAGTTAAAGACAGATTGTCTTTAACTTGAAACTTGAAACTTTGAACTTGAAACTTACTTCCGAGTGAGTTCGTTCTTGTAAACTTCCCCGCCCTTCATGACGAAGCCGACGCGCTCTAAGACGGTCACGTCGGCGAGCGGGTCGGAGGGGACGGCGACGAGGTCGGCGAAGCGTCCGGGCTCTATCGAGCCGACGCGGTCGCTCCAGCCGAGCAGGTCGGCGGCGTTCGCGGTCGCGGCCTGGATGGCCTGCATCGGCGTCATCCCCCAGCGCACCATGTGCGCGAACTGCTTGGCGTTCCAGCCGTGCGGGTAGACGCCCGCGTCCGTCCCGTAGGCGACCTTCACCCCGGCCCGCACCGCCTTCTGGAAATTCTCGCGCTGCGTGCGCCCGACCAGCCGCTCCTTCTCGATGATCTTCGGCGGGTAGCCGAGGCGCGCGAACTCGGCGAGGATGTAGTCGTCGTTGTACACGTCGGCGACGAGGTAGGTGCCGCGCTCCTTCATCAGGCGGATGCCTTCGTCGTCGAGGAACGAGCCGTGCTCGACCGAGGCGACGCCGGCCCGCACGGCCCGCTTGATGCCCTCGGCCCCGTGCGCGTGCGCCGCCACCTTGCGGCCCCACATCCGCGCCTCGTCCACGGCCGCGTTCATCTCCTCCTGCGTGTACTGCGGCGCGCCGACCGACTCCTCCTCCGAGAGCACGCCGGCCGTCGCCACGAGCTTAATCACGTCGGCCCCGTTCTTGACCTCGAAGCGGATGAGCTTGCGTATCTCGGCCTCGCCGTCGGCGATGCCGGAGAAGTTGCCGAACTTCAGATACGGCGAGAAGCCGGAGAGGTCCGCGTGGCCGCCGGTCGCGCCGACGGCGAGCGTCGCGGCCTGGATGCGCGGCCCGGCGACGGTGCCGGCGTTGATGGCGTTCCGGAGCGCCACGTCTATGAACTCGCCGGAGCCGAGGTCGCGCACCGTCGTGAAGCCGGCTTCGAGCGTCCGGCGCGCGTAGACGTGCGCGACGACGGCGTTGTCAATCGGGCTCCGGCGGAAGATGTCCTCGTAATAGTTGCCCGGCTGCCCCGTGATGTGCGTGTGGCAATCAATGAGGCCGGGCAGCAGCGTCGCCCCGCCGAGGTCTATGACCTCGACGCCGGCCGGGACGTTCAGATTAGGCCCGGCCGCCGTGATCCGGTCTCCCTCGACGAGGACGACCGGGTTCTCGACGACCCGCCCCTGCCTCACGTCAATCATCCGCGCGGCGCGCACGGCCACGCGTTTGGGCGGCGGCTTCGCGCCCTCCTTCTCCTGGGCGGAAGGGACTTGAACGGAAGCGAGCGACAGGGCGAGCGCGACGAGCAGGCGTGTCTTCTTCATCAATCCTCCGTGGGGCTTTGGCGTGGCGTCCGGGAACATTCGGAGTTGAGCGTAGCGGGCGATCATTTCGACACAGAGTGCACGGAGGTTCCACAGAGGTCACAGAGAAATCAACTTGTCTTCTCTGTGACCTCTGTGCTTGCTCCGTGTCCTCTGTGTTAACCCTGCCTCTCGGCACACTCAACCGGAAACGTTGAAGTTGTTCTCACCGGCGCGCGCCGATGCAGTAGAGGTGGTTCGAGGTGCGGATGAAGATTTGGCCGTCGGAGACGGCGGGCGAGCTGAGGCAGTATTCGCCCAGCTCGTTCTCGGCCAGCAGCTCGAACTTCGGCCCGGCCCGGAAGACGGACGTGACGCCGTCCTCGCTCGTCGCGTAGACGCGGCCGTCGGCCAGCACCGGCGAGGCGCTGTAGGTTCCGGGCCGCAGGCGCTGCTGGGCGTAGACCTCCCGGCCCGTCCTGGCGTCGAGGCAGTAGACGACGCCGCGGTCGTTGACGACGTAGAAGTATTTGCCGTCGGTCACGGGGCTCGGCACGTCCGGGCCGTTCTGGTAAGACCAGGCGACGTGAGTCTTCGTCACGTCGCCGCGCCCGCCCGCGCGCAGCGCGAGGAGCGGCTTGACGCGCGTCGGCGCGTAGACCATCCCGTCGGCCGCGACCGGCGAGGCGACGATGCGGTAGAAGGGATTCTTGTCGGGGTTCAGCCCGCCCGCGCGCCAGAGTTCCTTGCCGGTCGCCGGGTCGTGGCCGGTCACGTAGTCGCCGCCCGTGACGACGATTTCGACTGAGCCCCCGTGGCGCAGGAGCGCGGGCGTCGTGTAGGAGTCGGGCGACTCGCTGACGGCGTCGGTCGGCCGCTCGACCTTCCAGACGGTCTTGCCCGTCCGGCTGTCCACGCGCAGCACGTAGGACGGGTCGTCGGTGTTCATCCCGTGGAGCACCTGTATGAAGAGCGCGCCCTCGTACAGGAGCGGCGAGGAGGCGTAGCCCCAGTTGAGGCCGAACTCGCCGTAGTCCTTCTGGAGGTCGCGCGCCCAAAGCTCGCGCCCCGCGAAGTCGAACGCCTTGAGCACGCCCGTCCCCGTCAGGACCCAAACGCTTTTGCCGTCCGTCACCGGCGACGGCGAGGACATGTTGTGCTTGCGCATCTTCACGTTGCCGCCGCCCAGCCGCTTCTTCCACGCGAGCGCGCCCCGCGCCCTGTCCACGCACCAGAGGTAGAGGTCTTCGCCCTCGGCGACGTTGAGGAAGACGCGCTCGCCCCAGACGATGGGCGTCGAGCCGGAGAGTCCCGGCAGCGCGAGCTTCCACGCGACGTTCTCCGTCGCCGACCACTTGAGCGGCAGGTTCCGCTCCTCACTCACGCCGTTCAGCGCCGGCCCGCGCCACTGCGGCCAGTTGCCGCCGCGGGCCGCGCCCGGCGCGAGCAAGGTCGCGAAGCAAACCGCAAGACACAACCGCCTCATCCGCCCCTCCCGCTGCCTGTGTTGGCGGCACATCTTAGCAGAAAAGTTTCGGGTTACGGGTTTCGAGTTTCGAGTCCGGAAGGCACCCTCAGAGCGGTTAACCGCAGGGGCGCGGGGGCACAGTTCAATTCAAACTGTGCCACCGCGCCCCTGCGGTTAGCTCAATACGTCCCGAACCGTCTCAGCTTAAATCCACGGCCACAATCGAGCGGCGGTCGCGGACGTAGAGCCTGGTGCCGACGAGCGTCGGGACAGTCCACGCCGTCTTCTCCAGCAGCGGGAACTTCGAGACGACCTTGAGGCCCGCCGGGCCGGGCGCCGCCAGCGCCAGGTTCCCGTCCTCGTCGAGGATGATGAGCCGGCTGTCGGCGAGGACGAAGTTGGCCTTCGAGAAGCTCCGATCCTGCCAGAGCATCTGGCCGGTCTTCACGTCCACGGCGGCGACGAAGGCCGGCCCGAAGTCGCCGCTGGAGCCGTAGACGTAGTCGCCCAGGCGGACGGCGTTGCCGTGGTGGACGCGCAGGCGCCGGTGGAACCAAAGCTCCTCCGGCGTCGTCTTCCCGTCCTTGCCGCGCGTCAGCCTCAGCACGCGGCTGCCGCCGCTGTAGCCCGACGAGATGAAGAGCAGGCCGTCGTCGCCCCAGACCGGCGTGCTGATGTTGAGGCCGAAGTCGGTCGGGTGCGGGTACGACCAGAGGAGGTCGCCGTTCGAGGGGTCGAGCCCCGCGACCTGCGCGCCCATGAAGGCGACGAGCTGATCCTGCCCGCCGACGTTGATGATGAGTGGCGAGTTGGGCGACATCTCCATGTCCTGCCGCTTCCACGCGACCCGGCCGTCCTTCTGGTCGAAGGCCATCACCGCCTGGCCGCGCCCGCCGACGAAGACGATGACCGTCCCCTTGTAGGCGACGGGGCTGCACGAGTAGCCGCGATCCAGCTTCGTCCCGCCGAACTCCTTCCAGAGGTCGTGCGACCACAAGACCTTGCCGGTCTTCGCGTCGAGCGCGTGCATCTTCGCCGTCGAGCCGACCGAGAAGAGGCGGCCCGACGCGAGCAGCGGCGTCGAGTGCGGCCCGCGCCCGAACTCGTAGTTCATCCCCTGGGCCGCCGCGTCGTAGGCGTGCTCCCAGACGGTCTTGCCCGTGTCGGCCGCGAGCGCGACGACCACCTCCTGGTCGCCGCGGCTGTACATCGTGTAGAGGGTCGGCCCGTCCGAGACGATGGCCGAGTAGCCCTCGCCCAGCTCGCGCTTCCACAACTGCCGCGGCCCCTTCTCCGGCCAGACGGCGGCCAGCCCCTTCGCCTCGACGGCGAAGTTCCGCGACGGCCCGCCCCACTGCTCCCAACTCCCCTGCGCCCGCGCCGAAGGACAGAAGGCGAGAGACAGGAGCGCGAACGCGGCGGCGCGAACGAACAACCTCACGGACGTTTTGCGCGCTTCATACTTCATACGGGATGACTCCTTCGTCGCCTCGGAGGTGACCGCCCCGGCCTGCTTGTGAGCGGGCGGTATTATGACTCAGCCCTGCACCGACGTTGTAAAAAGGCTGTAAAAATTAGCCACGGAGGCGGAGATTTTTGATCTGCGATTTTTGATTTTCGATTGCGGGCGGCGCGGCCGTCGTCTGCTAATCAAAAATCGCAAATCAAAAATTCTTGTTTCCTACTCGGCGCGCAAAGAGGCGAGGAGAGGCGAGCGGAGGGCGGCGGCGGTGGCGAGGAGGGAGGCGAGGAGGCCGGAGATGATGACGGCGAGGAGGAGGGCGGCGAGCGAGGCGAGGGGGAGGCGGCCGCCGCGCGAGGCGACGACGGGGACGACGGCGAGCAGGGCGCAGGCCGCGCCCGTCAGGAGGCCGCAGAAGAGGAGCAGGGCGTTCTCGGCCAGGATCATCAGGGCGAAGTGCGCGCGCTGGTAGCCGACGGCTCGCAGCAGCGCCAGCTCGCGCCGGCGCTCAAGGACGTTCCGGAGCAGGACGGCCGCCAGCCCGAGCGTGCCGAGCGCGAGGCCGAGGCCGCCGAGCATCTGGAAGGTGGAGAGGAAGGTGTTCTCGACGCGGTGGAAGCTCGCCAACCGCTCGGCCGTGGGCGAGGCGTCGAAGCCGAAGTCGGAGAGGCGGTCTTCGAGGGCGGCGGCGACCTCCGGAGCCTTCTCCGGCGCGGGCAGGTCGAGGAGGAAGAAGCGGTAGCCTGCTTGCTCGGGGAAGAGCCGGAGGAAGTTGCGCTCCGACATCAGCAGCTCGCCCTGGAAGACGCTGTCGGAGAGCGCGGCCACGACACGCAGGCGCGCCGGCTCCTGGCCCGCGCCGCGTTCGAGCAGGAACTCTTCGCCGAGCTTGAGGTGGAGGACGTAGGCGAGCGAGTTGGCGTCGGCCGCGACCGGCACCGCGCCGCCGGACGGCTCGCGTTCGAGGAGCAGCCAGGGGTTCTCTTCCTCGGCGGGCGACGCGGCGAGTGAACTGCCGAACGAGAAGCGCCCCGCCCGGATGAAGTCCGGCGTGGGCGCGAGGACGCGCGGCTGCCGCGGGCGGTAGAGGTTCAGGCAGCTCGCGTCGTCGCCGGGCCGCAGGCGGAAGCGCGCGAACGAGACGCCGTCAAGCATCCGGACTTCCTCGCCCGCCCCCTTGAGGTTGAGCGCGTCGCGCCCCTCCGGCGTGTTCGGGTCGTGGACGACGGGCAGGAGCGACTCGGCCAGCAGGGGGTAGCCGCCGCTCCCCGACCGGGGTTCGAGCCGCGCCGCCTCGCCCTCGCGGCGGAAGGCGTCAACGGCGACGATGATGAAGGCCGCGCCGGCGATGAGCGTGATGCACAGGAGGCTTCGGCCCGGCCGGTGCGTCGCGTTGCGCGCGCCGAGGTGCGACACGGCCTTCCACCCGGCGCCGCCGATGTGGCCCCGCCGCCCGCGCCGCAGCCACACGGACTGGAACCACAGCAGCGCCACCAGCAGCGCCGTCCCGCCCCCGAAGAAGCCCGCCACCTGCCCCGTCAAGCCCAGCGCCGCCAGAGCCAACAGCGCGAGACCGAGCACGGCGAACGCGGCCGGGGCGACGAAGGGGCGGAAGGACGGTGAGACCGGGAGGAGGCCGCGCCGGCTTCTTCCACCCTTCTGCCCGCCTCCCCTTCTGCCCGCCTCCCCCTCTTCCCTTTCCGCCACGCCGGCGAGGAGGCCGCGGGCGGAGGCGCGGCGCAGGCCGCGCAGCGTCCAGACGATGCAGGCGAGCGCGGCCGCGACGCCGCCCAGCGCGCCGAGCGCGAGCGAGCGCGGGGTCGGGTGCAGCGAGAGCGCGGTCGTGCCGACGGCGTCCACCCACCAGGTGCGCAGGCCGTGCATCATCAGCTCGCCGTAGGCGTACGCGCCGAGGAGGCCGAGCGCGCTCCCCAGCCCGGCGAGCACCAGCGCCTCGGCGAGGAAGATGCGGCGGACGCGCGCCATCGTGAAGCCGACGGCGCGCAAGACGCCGATCTCGCGCAGGCGCTGCTCGACGCCGAGGCGGAAGAAGAGCGCCGCCAGCAGCAGCGCCGAGGCGACGAGGAAGAAGCTGAAGTAGAGGAAGTATTCGCCGAAGTCGGTCGCACCCTGCGCCGCCTCGAGCCCCTCGGCGCGCGCCGCGAAGACGACCATCCCGGCCCGCGTCGGGTCCAAGGCCGCGCGCAGATTTTTCCGGTACGTCTCTAAAGCCTCGCCGGCCGTCGGGCCTCCGGGCGGCAGCACCCGGACGGAGGTCAGCTTGCCGAAGCGCGACTGCCAGAGCTGCTGGCCGCGCTCTAAGGTGACGAAGGCTTTCGGCGTCGTCCGGTGCTCGTCCCAGTAGTCCTCGTCCTGGGGCCTGATGCGCGAGAGGTCTACGGGGAACGGCGGGTCCCAGTCGGCGAGGCTGCGCGCCTCGGTGATGCCGGGGTACTCCGGCACCAGTTCGCGGTCGGCCGCGAAGCCTTCGAGCGGCACGACGCCGGCCACCCGGAACTCCGCGCTCTCCGTCGCCAGCCGCCCCGCCTCCTGCCAGAGGTAATATTCGAGCCGGACGCGGTCGCCCGCCCGCGCGCCCAACTCCCGCGCCGCCCACTCGTTCAGGACGACGGGCGAAAGCGGCGGCGCGTCCCCGTCAGCCTGCGGCTGATTTTGTAAGCCTCTGAAAACCTCCTCGTCTACCGCGGTGACGAGCGAGTAAGGGACTTCGCGGTCGCCGACGCGGATGCTGTTGGCGAGGTAGGAGAGGACGGGCAGGGTGCGCGCGCCGGAAGCCTCGGCGGCTTCGCGCGCGGCCGCGGCGAGGGCGTCGTTGATAAGCGCGCTCTCGCTTTCGAGCGCGAGGCCGCGGTCGCCTTCGAGCGCGCGCAGGCGGACGCCGAGGTCTTCGAGCGCGAAGTTGTTCTTCAGTATCGCGCCGAGCCTTTCGGTCTGCCCGGCCCGGCCCGGCTCGCGCGCCGAGACGAGCAGGGCGTTGACGCGCCCCTCCTGTTCGAGGCTCCTTTGCAGACCTTTGAGTGAGACGAAGACGGCGCGCACGGCCGCCTGGCTCGGCCGCACGGAGAACTCGCCCATCCGCGAAGCGGCGAGCGTCTCGCGCACCGTGAGGCGCGACGTGCGCCCCACGTCCTCCTTGCGCCCGTGCAGCGACTCGACCGGGATGTCCGAAGGCTTCTCGACCCTCAGCAGTAAGGTCTCGCCCGCCGCGGCCCGCAGCTCCTCGGCGAGCCCCGGACTCAGGAGCACTTCATCTCCGCGCGGCGCGGCCACCCCTTCGACGCCGTGGAACTGCCAGAAGCGCTCGTCCACGCCGTAGACCTGCACGCCCGCGGCCCGCGCCCCGCCCCGCTCGCGCGTCACCGCGCCTTCGAGCATGACGAGCGGCGCGGCCGACTCGAAGCCGGCGCGCGCGAACTCCGCGTCAGAACGTGCCCCGGCGATCAGCTCCTCGCGGAAGAAGTTGGCCGAGGTGACGACCAGCTCGGCGCGGCCGAGGCGGCCGAGGAACAGCCCGCGCAGACTGGCGCGCACCGAGTCGCCGACCAGCAGCGCGCCCGCCAGCACCGCGACCGCCACGGCCACCCCGGCGACCACCGCCAGGTTCGTCCGCCAGTGGTACGCCAGCCCGCGCCTGACGAGGAGGAGTGTGTGCATAAGAAAGAGGGCGCCGGGTTCCCGGTGCCGGGTAAAGAAACAGATTGCCTTTCACCCGGCACCCGGCACCTACGTCTGCGCCAGCTGGCGCCCCGCGAGTCTGTAGCGCAGGGGGAAGCGGGAGGCCAGCTCGGGGCTGTGT
>DASZKF010000270.1:0-14295 GCA_035947355.1 Pyrinomonadaceae bacterium
CCCGACAAAAGTAGTGTATATTCCCGACCTCACACCGGCCGGAGGGGGAAACAGGTTCGATGAGAAACCCGGTGGGTCTCCGACGCCGCCCGCGGCGCTGCGCGGCGCTGCTCTGCGCCGTGCTTGCCGCCGTGTCCCCCGTCTCGGACGCCCCCGCCGCGCGTCCGCAAGGGGCGACGCCGGACTACATGAACGTGAGGCTTCCCGTCGAGCGGCGCGTCGAAGACCTTGTCGCCCGCATGACCCTGGAGGAGAAGGTCTCGCAGATGATGAACGCCTCGCGGGCGGTCGAGCGGCTCGGCGTCCCCGAATACGAGTGGTGGAACGAGGGGCTGCACGGCGTCGCGCGCGCCGGCGTTGCGACCGTCTTCCCGCAGGCCGTCGGGCTCGCGGCGACCTGGGACGCGGGACTCGTCCGGCGCGTCGCCGACGTGGTCTCGACCGAGGCCCGGGCCAAGCACCACGAGTTCGCGCGCCGCGGCGAACGGGGCCGTTATAAAGGTCTCACCTTCTGGTCGCCCAACATCAACATCTTCCGCGACCCGCGCTGGGGGCGCGGGCAGGAGACCTACGGCGAAGACCCTTACCTGACCGCGAGGCTCGGCGTCGCCTTCGTCCGCGGCTTGCAGGGCGATGACCCCAAATACCTGAAGGTCGTCGCCACGCCGAAGCACTACGCCGTCCACAGCGGGCCGGAGCCGGAGCGGCACAGCTTCGACGCGCGGGCCGACGAGCGCGACCTGCGCGAGACGTACCTGCCCGCCTTCCGCGCGGCGGTCGTAGAGGGTCGGGCCGAGGGCGTGATGTGCGCCTACAACCGCACCAACGGCGAGCCGGCCTGCGCCAACAAAAGGCTCTTCGACATCCTGCGCCGCGAGTGGGCCTTCGGCGGCCACGTCGTCTCGGACTGCGCGGCCATCGAGGACATCTGGAAGCACCACCGCTTCGCGAAGACCGAGGCCGAGTCTTCCGCCGTCGCCGTCAAGGCGGGGACGGATTTGACCTGCGGCCGCGAGTACGCCTCGCTCGTGCAGGCCGTGAAGGACGGCCTGATTACCGAGGCCGAGATTGACGTGGCCGTCAAGCGCCTGATGCGGACGCGGTTCCGGCTCGGAATGTTCGACCCGCCCGAGTCGGTCAGCTACGCGCGCATACCCTTCTCCGAGAACGACTCGCCCGCGCACCGCGAGCTTTCCCTGGAGGCCGCGCGCGAATCGGTCGTGCTGCTGAAGAACGAGAACAACACCCTGCCGCTCGGCAAGAACCTTAAGACCGTCGCCGTCATCGGGCCGAACGCCGACGCGCCCGACGTGCTGCTCGGCAACTACCACGGCCAGCCTTCGAAGTCCGTCACGCCGCTCGAAGGCATCAGGGAGAAGGTCTCGCCCGCGACGAAAATTCTTTACTCCGCCGGCCTCTATCCGGCCGGCGCGCTCGCCGAGCCGGGCGGCGAGCGGCGGCTGCGCGAGGACGCGCTCGCGAAGGCGCGCGAGGCGGACGCGGTCGTCATGGTCATGGGCATCAACCCTTCGGTCGAGGGCGAGGAGATGGACGTGCGGGTCGAGGGCTTCCGCGGCGGCGACCGCACGGACATCTCTCTGCCCCGTCCGCAGGAGGATTTAATCAGAGAAGTCCACGCGCTCGGAAAGCCGGTCGTCCTGGTCCTCCTGGGCGGGAGCGCGCTCGCGGTCAACTGGGCCGACGAGCACGTCGGCGCGATAGTCGAGGCTTGGTACCCGGGGCAGGAGGGCGGGACGGCCGTCGCCGACGTGCTCTTCGGCGACTACAACCCCTCAGGCCGCCTCCCCGTCACCTTCTACAAGTCCGTGGCGCAGTTGCCGCCCTTCGAGGACTACCGGATGCAGGGGCGCACCTACCGATACTTTAAGGGCGACCCACTCTACCCCTTCGGCCACGGGCTGAGCTACACGAGGTTCGAGTACGACAACCTGAAGCTGAGCGCGGGCAAGATAAGAGCGGGCGAGGGTCTGACGGTCAGCGCCGACGTGCGGAACGCGGGCGGGCGCGCGGGCGACGAAGTAGTCCAGTTATATGTGTCGGACGCGGCCGCCTCCGTCCCCGTCCCTTTGAGGTCTCTGGCGGGCTTCAGGCGCGTCTCGCTCAAGCCGGGCGAGAGGCGAACCGTCTCCTTCGTGCTCGCCCCCGGACAGATGTCTGTGATTGACGAACGGGGAAGCCGGGTCGTCGAGCCGGGAGAGTTTACGGTCAGCGTCGGCGGCAAGCAGCCCGGCCTCTCCGGCCGCGCTGACGCGCGTACGACGGGCGTCGTCACGGGCCGCTTCGCCGTCGCGGGGGCGGCGGCCGAAATCCCCGAAAGGTGAGGAGGATGATCGCAAGGAAAGCTCTGCGTCTGTTCGCCGCGCTCGCCCTGCTCGCGACGGCCGGGGCCGTCGGGAGTCTCGCGCAGACCCTGCGCGAGTACGCAGACCGCGCGGGCGTCCTGGTCGGCGCGGCCGTCGAGCCGAGGCTTTTATCCGAGCCGCAGTACGCCTCGACCCTCGCGCGCGAGTTCAACATGCTGACGGCCGAGAACGCTTTGAAGTGGGGGACGATCCGCCCGCGGCGCGCCGCGTTCGACTTCGGGCCGGGCGACCGCCTCGTCGCCTTCGCGCGGAAGCACGACATGAAGGTGCGCGGCCACACGCTCCTCTGGAGCGAGTACAACCCGGCCTGGCTCACGGAGGGGAAGTTTACCCCCGAGCAGATGTCCGAGCTGCTGCGCGAGCACATCACGAAAGTGATGACGCATTACAGGGGCAAGGTCTTCGCGTGGGACGTGGTCAACGAGGTCTTCCTCGCCGACGGGAGCGTCGAGCCTTCGGTCTGGTACGACCGGCCCGGCATCGGCCTCAAGGGGAAGGGGACGGCCTACGTTGAGCGGGCCTTCCGCTGGGCGCGCGAGGCCGACCCCGGCGCGCTGCTCTTCTACAACGACTACGACACCGAGGGGATCAACCCGAAGTCGGACGCCGTCTACGCGATGGTCAAGGACTTTAAGAGCCGCGGCGTGCCGATTGACGGCGTCGGCATACAGGCGCACATCACCGACCTGGAGGCCAGAGACCTCGCCACGCTCGGAGCGAACATCGAGCGCCTCGCGGCCCTCGGCCTGCAAGTCCACATCACGGAGCTGGACGTGGGCCTCCCCGTGGACGCGCGGGGGCGTCTGGCTGACGAAGCGGCCCTGAAGCGGCAGGCCGAAATCTACCGGCAGATCGCCGAAGCGTGCCTGCGGCAGCCGCGCTGCACGGCCTTCCAGACCTGGGGCTTCACGGACAAGTACACCTGGATACCGGACTTCACCAAAGGGGCGAAGGGGATGCCGCTGCCCTTCGACCGGCAGTACGGCAGGAAGCCGGCCTACGACGCCTTGCTCGAAGCCTTCCGCCGGCGCGCGCTCGGCCGTTGAGCGGCGGGACGCCGCCGAGCCTTAAACGGAAGAAGATGTGTCCGGGGCTTAAGCTAACGCGGACGGGGCTGCTCGCCGGCCTCTCCGTCGCGATTCAAGTCTTCGCGTGCGCGACCGCGAAGGCGGAGGACGGCTACCGCCTCTGGCTGCGCTACGAGCGGCTGCCCCGGCAGGCGGTCGAGCAGTACAGGCCCCGCGTCACCACGTTGGTGGTGCAAGGAGAGTCTCGGACGCTCGACGCCGTCCGCGCGGAACTCGCCGGCGGATGCGCGGGGCTGCTCGGCGCCCCCGTGCCGCTTGCGGATACGGTCGAGCGCGACGGCGCGCTCGTAGTAGGCACGCCGCGGAGTTCGCCGCTGATCGCCGGCCTCGGCTGGGCGCGGCAGCTCGCGGCCCTCGGCCCTGAGGGCTTCCGCATACGCTCCGTCCGCATGGGCCGACACCCCGTCACGGTCATCGCTTCCGAGGGCGAGGCGGGCGCGCTCTACGGCGCGTTCCACTTCCTGCGGCTCTTGCAGACGCTTCGGCCCGTCGCCCGCCTGGACGTGAGCCAGAAGCCGCGGCTTCGTTTGCGCGTGCTCGACCACTGGGACAACCTCGACGGCACGATTGAGCGCGGCTACGCGGGCCGCTCTTTGTGGGACTGGGACGCGCTCCCCGAACGGGTCGGCCCGCGTCTGCGCGACTACGCGCGGGCCAACGCCTCGCTCGGCATCAACGGCTCGGTGCTGAACAACGTCAACGCCGACTCTCGAATCTTGAGCGCCGAGTACCTGCGCAAGACCGCGGCCGTCGCCGACGCCTTCCGACCTTACGGCGTGCGCGTCTACCTCTCGGCGCGCTTCTCCGCGCCCGTCGAGCTCGGGGGCCTGAAGACCGCCGACCCGCTCGCCCCGGAAGTGAGGGGCTGGTGGGAGCGTAAGGCCGCGGAGATTTACAAACTCATCCCGGACTTCGGCGGCTTCCTCGTGAAGGCCAGCAGCGAGGGCCAGCCGGGGCCGCACGCCTACGGGCGCAGCCACCTCGACGGGGCGAACATGCTGGCCGCGGCCCTCGCGCCGCACGGCGGCGTCGTTGCGTGGCGCGCCTTCGTTTACGACCCGAAGCCCGGCTACGACCGGGCCGCCGCCGCCTACGACGAGCTGCAACGCTTCGACGGCCGCTTCGCGCCGAACGTCCTGCTGCAAGTCAAGAACGGCCCCGTAGACTTCCAGCCGCGCGAGCCCTTCCACCCGCTCTTCGGCGCGATGCCGAAGACGCAAATGATGCTCGAGGCGCAAATCACGCAGGAGTACCTCGGCTTCTCGAACCACCTCGTCTTCCTCGCCCCCCTGTGGCGCGAGGTGCTCGACTCAGACACCTACGCCCGCGGCCCCGGCTCGACCGTTGCGAAAGTCCTGGACGGCCGGCTGTTCGGCCAGCGCCTGACCGGCATGGCCGGCGTGGCGAACACCGGCTCGGACCGCAACTGGACGGGCCACCACTTCGCGCAGGCCAACTGGTACGCCTTCGGCCGGCTGACATGGGACCCGGACGCCGCGCCGCGGCAGATCGCCGAAGAGTGGGTAAGGATGACCTTCACGCGCGACCCCGCGGCCGTGGCCGCCGTCACTCGACTGATGCTCGGGTCGCACGACGCGGCCGTGGATTACATGACGCCGCTCGGCCTGCATCACATCATGTGGGGCGGGCACCATTACGGCCCCGCGCCCTGGTGGGAAAAGGAGCCGCGCCCCGACTGGAACCCCGTCTATTACCACCGCGCAGACGCGCGCGGCCTCGGCTTCGACCGCACGCCGACGGGCAGCAACGCCGTCGGCCAGTACCACCCGCCCGCCCGCGCGCGCTTCGGCGACATCAACGCCGTCCCCGAAAAATACCTGCTCTGGTTCCACCACGCGGCCTGGGATCGCCGGATGCGTTCGGGCCGGACGCTCTGGGAAGAGCTGGCGCTGCGGTACCAGCGCGGGGTGGACTGGGTGCGGGGCGCGCGCCGGAGCTGGGACGCGCTCGCCGGCGTGATAGACGCCGAGCGTCACGCGGAGGTGGCGAAGAAGCTCGCGATACAGGAGCGCGACGCCGTCTGGTGGCGCGACGCCTGCCTGCTCTACTTCCAGACCTTCTCGAAGCGCCCCCTGCCGGCCGGCGTCGAGCGGCCGCGGAAGAGCCTGGAGGAGTACATGGCAAAGGGGCTTACGTGGTGAGGCCGCAACGATAAGTTGTTACTGGAGGGAATTACTGTCGAGTGTGGGGCGAAGCAGGATTAAACACAGAGGACACAGAGACACAGAGAAGAAGAAGAAAAATGGTTTTCTCTGTGCCCTCTGTGTTCTCTGCGCCCTCTGTGTTGAAAACTGCCTTCCGCTAAGCTCGGCGGCAGTCCGACATCAACCGTGCCGGAGGAGAACGTCGTCCGATGAGACTAACTGCTCGAAGCCATCTTCGTTTCCCGCGGGGCAGGCGCGGCCTCGCGTGGCTCTCTGCGGCGCTCGTGCTTGCGCCGGCGTTCGTGCCCGTGCCGCGCGTCCGCTCGCAGCAGGGCGCGCCCGACTACCAAAACCCCGGCCTGCCCGTCGAGCGGCGCGTGGCCGACCTGCTCTCGCGCATGACGCTTGAGGAGAAGGCGGCGCAGCTCGTCTGCCTCTGGGCCGAGAGGCCGCAGGTCGCGCCGCAGACCGACTTCTCGACCGACCGCGGCGACCTCTCGCCCGAGCGCGCGCGCGTCGTGATGCGCCACGGCATCGGGCAGATCGCCCGCCAGCGCGAGCGCAAAGACCCGCGCGAGGCCGCCCGCTTCGCCAACGCCGTCCAGCGTTGGCTGAAGGAGAACACGCGCCTCGGCATCCCCGCCATCTTCCACGACGAGGCGCTGCACGGCCTGATGGCCCCGAAGGGCACGCACTTCCCGCAGCCCATCGCCCTCGCCAGCAGTTGGGACCCGGACTTCGCCGCGAGGGTCTTCACGGCCGCCGCGCTCGAGGTGCGCTCGCGCGGCAGCCACCAGGTCCTGGGCCCGAACCTCGACCTCGCGCGCGAGCCGCGCTGGGGCCGCACCGAGGAGACCTACGGCGAAGACCCCTACCTGGCCTCGCGCATGGCCGTCGCCGTCATCCGCGCCTTGCAGGGGCCGGGGCCGGGCGTGGACGGCGAGCACGTCATCGCCACCGCCAAGCACTTCGCCGCGCACGGCCAGCCCGAGGGCGGCACCAACATCGCCCCCTCGAACTACTCCGAGCGCGTCCTGCGCGAGACGCACCTCCAGACCTTCGAGGCCGCGGTCAGGGAGGCGGCCGTCATGAGCGTGATGCCCTCCTACAACGAGATAGACGGCGTGCCGTCGCACGCCAACCACTGGCTGCTCCAGAAAATTCTCAGGGAGGAGTGGGGCTTCCGCGGCCACGTCGTCTCGGACTACTACGCCATCCCGCAGATGGAGAGCCTGCACCACGTCGCCGCCGACAAGGCCGAGGCGGCGCGCCTCGCCGTCGAGGCCGGCGTTGACATCGAGCTGCCCGACCCGGACAGCTACCCCCTGCTCGTGCAGTTAGTCCGCGACGGCAAAGTGTCTGAGGCGACGCTCAATCAAGCGGTGGCGCGGAACCTGCGCGCCAAGTTCCTGCTCGGCCTCTTCGAGAACCCTTACGTGGACGCCGAGCGCGCCGCGCGCGTCGTCAACTCGCAGGCGCACCGGGAGCTTGCGGCCGAGGCGGCCCGCCGCTCCATCACGCTCTTGAAGAACGAAGGTAGTTTGCTGCCGCTCGACCGGAGCCGCCTGAAGTCGGTCGCCGTCATCGGGCCGAACGCTGACCGCGCGCACCTCGGCGGCTACAGCGACGACCCCGGCCGCGGCGTCAGCGTCCTCGACGGCATCAAGGCGAAGGTAGGCGGCGCGGTGAAGGTGAATTACGCCAGGGGCGTCAAGATTACCGAGGAGGGCGGCAACTGGTGGGCAGATACCTCGCGCCTGAGCACCCCGGAAGAGGACGCGCGGCTGATCGCCGAGGCGGTCGAGGCCGCGCGAGGCTCGGACGTGGCTGTCGTCGTCATCGGCGGCAACGAGGACACGAACAAGGAGGCGTGGGCTGACAACCACCTCGGCGACCGCGACTCGCTCGAACTCGTCGGCCGGCAGAACGACCTCGTCCGCGCCGTTTTAGGGACGGGCAGGCCGACGGTCGTCGTGCTCATCAACTCCGGGCCGCTCGCCGTCACTTACGTCGCCGAGGCGGTCCCGGCCATCCTCGAAGGTTTTTACCTGGGGCAGGAGACGGGCACGGGCGTCGCCGACGTGCTCTTCGGCGACTACAACCCTTCGGGCAAGCTGCCCGTCAGCTTCCCGCGCTCGGTCGGGCAACTGCCCATCTACTACAACCACAAGCCGACGGCCAAGCGCGGCTACCTCTGGACGAGCAAGGAGCCGCTCTTCCCCTTCGGCCACGGCCTCTCCTACACGACCTTCGATTATTCCGCGCCGACCGTCTCGCCGGCGCGCATCGGCCCGGCCGGCACGGCCTCCGTCAGCGTCACGGTGACGAACACGGGCCGGCGCGCGGGCGACGAGACAGTCCAGCTCTACGTCCGCGACCTCGTCAGCTCGGTGACGCGGCCCGTGAAGGAGCTGAAGGACTTCCGCCGCGTCTCGCTCGCGCCCGGCGAGCGCAAGACCGTCACCTTCACGATCACGCCCGACAAGCTCTCTTTCCTCGACCTCAACATGAAACGCACGGTCGAGCCGGGCTGGTTCGACATCATGGTCGGGCCGAGTTCCGTCAAGCACCAGACGGCGAAGCTCGAAGTGGCCGCAAGGTAGGGAACTGATGAGTGCGGAATGATGAATGATGAATGTGACGCACGTCGAGTCTCATCACTCAAGCTACCTCTTATTCATCATTCATCATTCCGCATTCATCATTTGTTTTGGTTAGGCGCTCCGGAGTGAAAGGTGGTAAGTTGCGGCCGTCCAGGGGCCGACAGGTTTAGCTCTCGCAGGAGGTGTGCTGATGTCAGTCCGGCAACGCCGCCGCGCCCTCCGGGCCGCCTCCGGGTTCAGCTTCCCACGGGCAGCCTCTTACTTCGCGCTCGCCTCCGCCCTGCTCTGCGCCGCGGGGGGCGAGGCCGGGGCGCAGAACACGAGGACGGAGCTGGTCAGGCATTTCACCGTCGGCGGCCAGGTCTCTCTGCCCGACGACCGGCCGGCGGCGCGCGTCAGGGTGAGGATCACCGGGCGCGGCGCGATTAACCGCGAGACGGTCACGAACGACAACGGGAGGTACGAGTTCACAGAGCTTCCCGCCGGGGTCTACACGCTGTCGGCGCAGAGCCTCGCGGACGAGTCGCTCGCGTCGGGGACGGCCGACGCCGACACGAGCCGCACCGCGACGGGGCAGTTGACCGTCAACCTCTCCCTGCGCACGGCCCCGGCCGCCGCGGGCGGGCGCCGGCCGTCGGTCGTCTCCGTCTCCGAAATCGAGCAGAAGGTGCCGCCCGAGGCCCGCAAGGCTTTCAAGCGGGGGCTGAAGCTGAAGGGCGAGGGGAGGGCCGACGAGGCGCTCGCCAGCTTCACGCGCGCCATCGAGCTGCACCCCGAATACTTCCAGGCGCTCGCCGAGCGCGGCAACCTGCGCGCGGCCCGGCGCGAGCTGGGGGAGGCGGCCAGTGACTTCGGGCGCGCGCTGGAACTCAACGCGCATTACGAAGCGGCGCTGCGCGGCGCCGGGTACTGCAAGCTGGAGGCGAGGGAGTTCGCACAGGCCGCAGAGTTCTTCGAGCGGGCGGCGGCCGTCGAGCCTCTGAACGCCGGCACGCACCTCCTCCTCGGCGTCGCCCACCTCGAGCTGGGCCGGCGTGATGAGGCGCGCAGGTCTCTGCGGCGCGCGCTGGAGATAGACCCGAAGGGGGCCGTCAGGGCGCACGTCCACCTCGCCAACCTCCTGGCCTCCGAGCGCAGGTACGAAGAGGCCGCCGACGAACTCCGCCTCTACCTCGACGCCGTCATCCTCGACCCGGAGCTGGACGAGATGAGGAAGGTCGAGGCCCGCTGGCGCGCGCTGGCGAAAGGGAAATAAAGCTGGTCGGGTTCGCCGGCCGAGTCTTAGATCGGATAACCGTTGAGTGTATGGTCGGTCAGTTTCAACACAGAGGACACAGAGGGCACAGAGAAGAGGTTGTCTTCCTCTGTGCCCTCTGTGTTGAAAACAGCCCCCCGCCAGATTCAGGTAGCAAGGAAAAAGTTTCGCCTCGACTCGCGCCCCTCGCCGCCGGGGGCGTCTGACCGTCGCGCCGGAGACGGAGCGTTGATGAACCAGAGACGGATTCTCAGCTCGGCCCTGATCCTGTCGGTCTTCGCCTTTCTCGCCCCGGCGCGACTCGCGTCGCCGGCCGGGGATTCGTTCGTCGTCGTC
The DNA here is from genome assembly GCA_035947355.1 of Pyrinomonadaceae bacterium. Taxonomy (GTDB): domain Bacteria; phylum Acidobacteriota; class Blastocatellia; order Pyrinomonadales; family Pyrinomonadaceae; genus QHXN01. The sequence goes on from DASZKF010000270.1 coordinate 9,832, forward strand.
AAAGGCCACAGGTTCTACGTGGCCGGCAAACCTTATTACTACATCGGAGCGAACTACTGGTACGGGGGCCTCCTGGGACTTGAGAAGGACAGGAGGAGAGGCGTCGAGCGCCTGCGAAGGGAGCTGGACTTTTTGAAGTCGAACGGCGTCACCAACCTGAGGCTTCTGGCCGGCGCGGAAGGCTCGGGCGTGATTAACGGCGTGACGAGGGTCGGGCCGCCCTTGCAGCCGCGGCAGGGCGAGTTCGACGAGAAAGTCTTAGACGGCCTCGACCTGATCCTCTCCGAGATGGGCAGGCGCGGCATGAAGGCGGTCGTCTTCTTCAGCAACAACTGGGAGTGGAGCGGCGGGTTCCAGCAGTACCTCACCTGGAACGGCCGGGTGCCGGACGAACTGAAAACCAGGAAGCTGACGTGGGACGAGCAGCGCGACGTCGTCTCCCAGTTTTATGGATGTGAACCCTGCAAGGAGAGCTACAGCAGGCAGGTGAACCTGATCCTCGGAAGGGTCAACAGGTACAGCCAGCGGAGGTACACGGAAGATCCAGCCGTCATGGCCTGGGAGCTGGCGAACGAGCCGCGCCCGATGAGGCCGGCCGCCGCCGAAGCCTACCGGCGCTGGGTCGGGGACGTGGCCGCCATGATTAAAGCCAGAGACAAAAACCATCTGATCACGATCGGCCACGAGGGCTACATGGGCACGGAAGACTTGAAGCTCTTCGAGGAGATTCACGCGGACGCAAACGTTGATTACCTGACGATCCACATCTGGCCGAAGAACTGGGGCTGGTTCAAGGGGCAGGAGGTCGAGGGGAGTTTTCCGGCCGTCGTCGAGAAGACCCTGAGCTACATCGAAGAGCACCTGCGCGTCGCCGAGAGGCTGGGCAAGCCCCTGGTCATCGAAGAGTTCGGCCTGCCGAGGGACAGACACTCCTACGAGGTCACGGCCCCGACCTCTCTGAGGGACGCCCTCTACGGCCGCATCTTCTCCGTCCTTGAGAAGCACGCGGCCGCCGGGGGCCACGTCGCCGGCGCAAACTTCTGGGCTTTCGGCGGGACGGCGAGGCCGGCCAAGGGCCAGACCTTCTGGAAAGAGGGCGACGATTACATGGGCGACCCGCCGATGGAGGAGCAGGGCCTGAACACCGTCTTCGACAGCGACGAGAGCACCTGGCGGGTCATCAAGTCCTTCAGCAAATCCATCGAGCAGGCCCGGAGACGACCCGTTAAATAGAAACCCGACATGCAAAGACAACTCGTGCGCGCTCTCGTCTTAGCGTTAGTGGCGTTCTCAATCGCGGCCGCGTCGGCTGTGCCCTCCCGCGCCGCGCAGTCCGCCGGCGGGGTCGCCCCTTCGAGGCTCGCCCGCCTGCGCCGCGGCATCAACCTGAGCCACTGGTTCGCGCAGGCCCCCAAAGGAGACTACTCCGAGGCTCACCTGAAGAGTCACACCACGCGGCGCGACATCACGCTCATCAGGGAGTTGGGGTTTGACCACGTGCGGTTCACGGTCGAGCCGGCGCCGCTCTTCGACGAGGCGGCCCCGGCCCGCCTCCGGCCCGGACACCTCCGCCACCTCGACGCGGCGCTCGACATGCTGCTCGCCTCCGGCCTGGCTGTCATCCTCGACATCCACCCGGCCGACGAGTTCAAGCAGAGGCTGAAGGTGGACGACCCGTTCGCCGCGGCCTTCGTGGAGTTCTGGCGCGCGCTCGCCCGCCACGTCGCGGGCCGAGACCCCGAGCGGCTGTTCCTCGAAATCCTCAACGAGCCCCTGGTCGAGGACGCCGGACGCTGGATGAAGATTCAGGCCCGCGCCGCGGCCGCCATCCGCGAGGGCGCGCCGCGCCACACCATCGTCGCCACCGGCCCCCGCTGGTCGGCCGTCAGCGAACTCCTCCGCATCGAGCCCCTCGCCGACCCGAACGTCATCTACAACTTCCACTTCTACGAGCCGCACACCTTCACGCACCAGGGCGCGACCTGGGGCGCCGACTACTGGCCGCACCTCAAAGGGCTCCCGTACCCTTCCGACCCGCAATCCGTCTCCCCCTTGCTCGAACGGGTCGAGGACCGCGCGGCGCGCGAGGCTCTGAGGCAGTACGGCGAAGAGCGCTGGGACGCCGCCCGCGTCGAGCGCGAGATCGCCCCGGCCGTCGAGTGGGCGCGCAAGCGTGGCGTGCCGCTGGTGTGTGACGAGTTCGGGGCCTACCGCGCCTTCACGCCCCCGGCGGCGCGCCTGCGCTGGGTCGAGGACGTGCGCAAGGCGCTCGAACGCCGCGGCGTCGGCTGGACGATGTGGGACTACGCGGGCAGCTTCGCCGTCGTCTTGAAGAAGGGCGGGCGTGCGACGCCCGACCCGCAGACGCTGGCCGCCCTCGGTCTGCCGGGGAAGCAACAGACGGGGAAGCGGAAAGGTGAAAGGTTCAGATGAGAGCAACGCCGCTGCTACTGCTGACGCTCATCCTCTTCCAGCCCCCGGCCGCCGCGCAGAAGTTCGACGGCCTCGCGCGGACGCCGCCCATGGGCTGGAACAGTTGGAACAAATTCGGCTGTGACGTGAGCGAGAAACTGATCCGCGAGACCGCCGACGCGATGGCCGCCTCCGGCATGAAGGAGGCCGGCTACGAGTACGTCGTCATAGACGACTGCTGGCACGGCGGGCGGGACGCCGAGGGGTTCATCCGCCCGGACCCGGCGCGCTTCCCTTCGGGGATGAAGGCGCTCGCCGACTACGTCCACTCGAAGGGGCTGAAGTTCGGCATCTACTCCGACGCCGGCTCGAAGACCTGCGGCGGCCGGCCGGGCAGCCGCGGCCACGAGTACCAGGACGCTCTGACCTACGCGCGCTGGGGCGTGGACTACCTCAAGTACGACTGGTGCAACACCGAGGGGCTCAACCCCGTCGGCGCTTACACGACCATGCGCGACGCGCTCTATAAGGCCGGCCGCCCCGTCGTCTTCAGCATCTGCGAGTGGGGCACGAACAAGCCCTGGGAGTGGGGCAAAGAGGTCGGCCACCTCTGGCGCACGACCGGCGACATCTACCACTGCTGGGACTGCGAGAAGAACCACGGCACCTGGTCTTCGTGGGGCGTGCTGCGCATCCTCGACAAGCAGCACGAGCTGCGCGCCCACGCCGGCCCCGGCCACTGGAACGACCCCGACATGCTGGAGGTCGGAAACGGCATGACCGTCTCGGAAGACCGCGCCCACTTCTCGCTCTGGGCCATGCTGGCCGCGCCGCTCATCGCCGGCAACGACCTGCGCGCCATGAGCCGCGAGACGCGCGACATCCTGACCAACCGCGAGGTCATCGCCGTCAACCAGGACGCTCTTGGCGTGCAGGGGTTCCGCCACCTCGCCGAAGGCGGCCTGGAGGTCTGGCTCAAGCCCCTGCGGGGCGGCGACTGGGCGGTCTGCTTCCTCAACCGCGCGGACGGGCCGAAGGGGCTGGAGTTCGACTGGAAGAAACACTCGGTCACGGACGGCCTCTCGAAGGCCGAGTTCAACGCCGGCGGGGCGGGCTACAGAATCCGCGACCTCTGGGCGAAGAGGGACGCGGGCACGACCGACGCGCCGCTGCGCGCGACCGTCCCGCCGCACGACGTAATCATGCTCCGGCTGACGAAGTAATCGCCGACGGGCGAGGAGGTAATCCGACGATGAGGTTCTCGAAACTCTCTGCGGCGCTCTGCTGTCTGCCGCTCGCCGCGCTCGCGGCCGGCGCGGGGCAGGGCGGCGACAGGCTGGTCTACGCCGACTTCGAGACGGTGAAGGACGGCCGCCCCCTGAGCAACGCGGGCGGCACCGTGCAGATCATCTCTTACCAGGAGCGCCCGACCCTGGAGAGCCGCTTCAAGGGCGCCGCGGGGACGAACGCGCCCGAACTCGTCCGTCTGAGCAAGGACGACCCGAACCGGGCCGCCGCCTTCGACTACGAGCTGCAGGCCCCGAACCAGTACGCGGGCGTCGGCCTCGAAGTCGGGGCGAAGGCGGGCGAGGGAGGCAAGCCGTCGGCCCTGGACGTGAGCGGGTACAAGGATTTGATGATGCAGCTCTACGTGACGGGCGTCGAGAGCGTGCGGGTCGAGTTCGTCTCGCGCGGCCAGGGGATGAACCTTTCGACCGGCTACCCGCAGCTGACCTTCAAGGTGAGGCCGGGCCTGAACACCTACAAGGTGCCGCTGAAGTCTCTGAGCCAGCCGTCCTGGGCGGAGGTGAAAGTCTCGCCGAAAGAGCTGCTGAAGAAACTGACCGCGGTCAACATCTTCGCCTTCTGCGACCAGTGCAAGCCGACGAAGGGGACGGTCGTCGTGGACAACCTCGTCTTCCAGAACTGAGGCGCGCCGCGCTGCCTAAATGGTCTGTGGCTGAGTGTACCGGGAGGCAGTTTCTAACACGGAGGGCACGGAGGACACAGAGGGCACAGAGAAATCAACTCTTCTTCTCCGTGCCCTCTGTG
>DASZKF010000271.1:0-16605 GCA_035947355.1 Pyrinomonadaceae bacterium
GCGCGCCGTGCCGGTAGTCAGTCATGCCGCGCAATTTATCACGCGGCGGAAAACCCGCTAAAGCCTTCGCCTAAAGGCGAGGGATTTGACCCTCCCCGATAGGGACATTAAAGAATTAGGAGGCCGTTTGAGGAGTCCCGGGGGGACTAAAGCCGCGCTTCTCAAACAGCCTCTAAGAATAGGGAGCGGCAATTCTTAATTCTTAATTCTTAATTCTTAATTCTTAATTGCAATCCCCCACGGCCCGTCGCCGGCCGGGATGGTCTTGACGACGCGGTTGGTCGCGGTGTCTATGACGGAGATGTCGTTCGAGAGGCTGTTGGCGGCGTAGAGTTTTTTGCCGTCGGGGGTGAGGGCCAGGCCCCAGACGCGCTGGCCGACGGGGACGGTGGCGATGACCCCGTAACTCCGCGCGTCGAAGACGACGACCGTGTTGCCGCGGCCCGTCGCCACGTAGAGGCGGCCGCCGTCGGGCGAGACGACGACGCCCATCGGCTTGACGCCCTCGCCCGGCGGGACGCGGATGGTGTGAATCACTTTGTGCGCCCGCGCGTCCACGACGGCCACCGTCCGTCCCAGCTCGGTCGTCACGTAGGCGCGCGCGCCGTCGGGCGAGAAGGCCGCGTCCCGAGGCCGCGAGTCCACCATGAAGGTCTCGGCGACGCGGTTCTCCTCGGTGTCTATGACCGAGACGGTGTTGCTCGTCTCGGCCGTCACGTAGACCCAGCGCCCGTCGGGGCTGATCGTCACGCCCTCCGGCTCGACGCCGACGACGAGCGTGGCGAGGAGCCGCCCCGTCTCGACCTCCGTCACCGAGGCCGTGCCGGCGTCCTCGTTCGAGGCGTAGAGCCGCGAGCCGTCGAGGCTGACGGCCAACTGCTCCGGGTCGGAGCCGACCTCGTACTCGGCCAGGACCCCGTGGGTGGCGACGTCGACGGCCACGATCTTGTTCTCGGCCGGGTCGTACTCCTCGCCCGACGGCGTGCTGCGGGCGACGTAGACGCGCCGCCCGTCGGGGCTGAGCCGGACGCCGCGCGCGCGCCCGCCCACCGTGATCGTGTCAACCACCTCGTCCGTCGCCGTGTCTATGACCGTGACCGTCCCGCCGCGCTCGTTTGTCACGTAGGCGAGCGGCCCGCGCGGCGGCTCGCCGCAGCCGAGCAGAAGGCAAAGTAAGAAAAGAAATGCGGAATGCGGAATGCGGAATGATGAATATGGCGGGGCCGGCTTGGTTCTATTCATCATTCCGCATTCCGCATTCATCATTTTCTTACTTGAGCGTGTAGAGGTAGCTGGCGATGTCGCGCGCGTCCTGCTCGCCGACGCCGAGGCGGGGCATGGCCGTCAGCGGGTCTACGCCGGGCGGGTCCTGAATCCAGCGGATCATGTGTTCGGGCGAGTTGGTCAGGACGCCGGCGATGTAGGTGCGGCTGGCGACGCGCTCCAGCGGCGGGCCGACCAGCGAGTCGGCTTCGGGGATGCCGGGGATGGTGTGGCAAGAGGCGCAGCCGTACCGCCTGATCTTCTCGCGGCCGCGCGCCACGTCACCGCCCGTCATCTCCGCCGCCGCCCGCTCCGCCCCGCCGCCGCACCCCGAACACGCCAGCGCGACCGCCGCGACGAAGAAGAAATGATGAATGCGGAATGATGAATGATGAATCACAGGCAACTTGTCTTCATTCATCATTCCGCATTCCGCATTCCGCATTTGCTCTTCCCGCTTGAGGACGCGCCGCTCTGACTCGCGCATCCAGCCGGCGCAGAGGGCGAGGCCGGCGGCGATGTAGACGAGCGCGGCCGGCACCCACATGATGAGGCCGCCGAGCTGCTGGTCTTCAATCGCGGTCAGCCCCCACTGGGGCGTCGTCGCGGCGTAGGCCGGGTAGAGGACGGTGCGCGTGAAGGTGATGAGCGCGCCGAGCACGCCGCTGTGCACGGAGGTCGTGAACAGGTAGAGGACGGCCGCGCCGTAGCCCATCAGGCCGCGCGGGCCGTGGACGAGCGCCCACCAGAACAGAAGCGCCGAGCCGAGGAACGAGACGTGCTGGGCGGTGTGCACCAGGTCGCTGCTGAGCGTCGCCTCGAACAGCGCCGGCGCGTGCCAGACCCAGAGCGCGACGGCGTGCACGGCCCACGCCGCGAGCGGGTTGGTCATCCCGCGCCAGGCCCCCTGGAACCACCCGGCCCGGCCCCACCCGCCGACCCTCCGCGCCCAGGGCACCGGCAGCGCCCAGAGGAACGCCACCACCGGGCGGCCCAGCACAAGGAGCGGCGCGGCCACGAGCATCAAGACTTCGTGCTGCGTCATGTGCGCCGAGAAGAGCACCTCGCCGAGCGGGTGCAGCGGGGAGACCAGCGCGACGAAGAGCGCCGCCCACCCTCCGGCGAAACACCAAGCCTCCCAGCGCCGCAGGCCCCGCCCCGCCTCCGCCGAACGCCAGAGCCTCCGCACCCCCCGCCAGTACAGCCACCCCGAAAGCCCCAGCCCCGCCAACACCAAAGGGTCCAGGCCCCACGTGCGCAGCAGGTCGGCGGGGCCGTGCGGGCGGCCGTCGTGCGCGAGGACGCGCGGGAAGGCGGAAGGCAGAAGGCAGAAGGCAGAAAACAGAAACAGAGAGGACCCGAAGCGCCCGCACGGGGTTCGCGCCGCTGCCTTCCGCCTTCCGCCTGCTGCCTTCTGCCTTCTCATCTCTCACACGGCCCGTAGAAGAAGACCGCCGCCCACTGCGCGACGATGACGAGCGCGGCGTGGAGGCTGACGAACATGCCGACGGCCGACATGAAGCGGCTGCGGTGGATGACGCCCGCGCCCCGGTCCTCCCAGTCCGCGCCCGCCAGCCTCCAGTTGCGCCACGAGAGCAGCCCGGCCCCGAGCGCCGCCGCCAGCGCCAGCACCGAGACGAGGTGCAGCGGCCACTCCCGCCCCGCCCCGCACGCCCAGAGCACCAGCGCGTAGTTCGCCTCCAACTGGACGAGCGCCGCCAGAGGCCCCGGCAGCACGCCCATCCACAGCGCCAGAGGCTTCGCGCCCTCCTTGAACTGTTCCGCCGCTTCAGAACCCATAAAGCAAGTAGCCAGTAGACAGTAGTCAGTAGACAGTAGAAAAAACCCCGCCGATGAATCGTCAGAGTGTTAGCGACAGCGGTCGTAGTGCGGAAGCCTACTGTCTACTGACTACTGTCTACTGACTACTTTCCTTTCACATCAGCCTCGGCGCGACGTAGATGACCGCGTACATCAGGACCCAGAAGACGACGACGAAGTACCAGTAGATGCTGTTCTCGGAGACGTCTACGAAGTGCTTGCCGTCGAGCGGCCCCTTGAAGAGCAGGGCGAAGAGGACGACCGAGTCTATCAGGTCCGTCACGAGGTGCGTGGTGTGGAACCCGAGGTTGACCCAGACGATGGAGCCGTAGGCGTTCTGGTCCCACTTGCAGTTGAGCGCCGTGAACTCGAAGGCGCGGACGACGCAGGCCGCGAGCGCGAACAGGATGCTCACCCCGAGCCAGAGCCGCGCGCCCCGCAGGTCCAGTTCCTCGGCGGCCTTCTTCGTCAGGTGCGCCGGCACGAAGCTCGCCAGGATGATGACGAGGTTGACCGTGCCCCAGAGCAGTTCGGGCGGCGGGACGGCCGGCGGCCAGTCGGGGACGGGCGTGCGCAGGAAGAAGTAGCTCACGAAGAACACGACGAACATCGTGCCCTCCATGAAGATCATGCTCCACGTCGCCCACCACGTCAGCTGGTGGTGGCCGAAGGCGAAGGTCGGCAGCCCCGACACGTCCACCGTGCGCCGCGCGCTCAAGCCCCCACCTCCTCCAGAGCCTCCAGCCTCTGCCGGACGGTCTTCTCGCCGAGCCGCTCCTTCACCTCGTCGGGCGCGCGCTCCTCGGCCTGGTGCTTCCTCGGCCAGAACCACCCGACGAGCGCGGCCGCGACCGGGATCATGCCGACGGGCACGGCCCACGGCGTGAAGACCGAGGCGATGAACATCGCCGTCGTCGCCAGCGCGGCGAAGAGCGGCCAGGGGGTCGGCGTCGGGAACTCCTCCTTGTGCTCCGGCTCGGCGTCGAGCATCTTCGTCACGAGCACCTGCCGCACGTCCAAGCGCAGGCCCACGACGACCGGCTGATCCGGGCCTTGCTTCCAGAGCGTGTCGCGGTCGGCCACCGTCGGGATGTGCAGGAAGTTGTAGGAGGGCGGCGGCGAGGTCGTCGCCCATTCGAGCGTGCTCGCGCCCCAGGGGTTGTCGCCCGCCTCCGCGCCCCGGCGGAGGCTCCGGAAGAAGTTGAAGATGAAGACGACGACGCCCAGGGTGAGCAGCACGCCGCCCGCGGTCGCGGCCAGATTCATGCCGGCCCAGCCGAGGCCCGGCTGGTAGGTGTAGACGCGGCGCGGCATTCCGACCAGCCCCAGCAGGTGCATCGGGAAGAAGGTCAGGTTGAAGCCGACGAACATCAGCCAGAAGTTCAGCTTGCCCAGCGCCTCGCTCAGCATCCGGCCCGTGATCTTCGGCAGCCAGTAGTAGAACGCGCCGAAGAGCGGGAAGACCGAGCCGCCGATGAGCACGTAGTGGAAGTGCGCGACGACGAAGTAGGTGTCGTGGACTTGCAGGTCGAGCGGGACGCTGGCCTGCATCACGCCCGTCATCCCGCCGAGGACGAAGGTGAAGAAGAAGCCGAGGACGAAGAGGAAGGGCGTCTTGAAGACGGGGCGGCCGCCCCAGATGGTCGCGATCCAGCAGAAGATTTGCACGCCGCTCGGGATCACGATCATCATCGTCGCCGCCGTAAAAAAGCTCGCGCCCATGCGCGGCAGCCCGGCGGCGAACATGTGGTGCACCCAGAGGCCGAAGCCGATGAAGCCGGTCGAGACGAGCGACAGGACGAGCGCCGCGTAGCCGAAGACGGGCCGCCGGACGAAGGTCGGGATGATGGCCGAGACGAAGCCGGTCGCCGGGATGAAGATGATGTAGACCTCCGGGTGGCCGAAGAACCAGAAGAGGTGCTGCCAGAGGATCGGGTCGCCGCCCTCGGCCGGGTTGAAGAAGTGCGTCCCGATGAGGCGATCCATGATGAGGCACGCGCTCCCCAGCGCCACGGTCGGCATGGCGAAGAAGACCATGAACGACATCACGAGGATCGACCAGACGTAGACCGGGATGCGGTTGAGGCTCATCCCCGGCGCGCGCAGCTTGAAGATGGTCGTGATCAGCTCGGTCGCGACGACGAGCGCCGAGACCTCGGTGAAGGTGATGAGCTGCGCCCAGAAGTCTGCGCGCTTGCCGGGCGAGTACTCGGGGCCGGCGAGCGGCGGGTAGGCGAACCAGCCCACGTCCGGCCCGACGTTGAGGAAGAAGGCGACGAAGATCATCACGCCGCCGAAGAGGAACATCCAGTAGCCGAAGGAGTTCAGGCGCGGGAAGGCGACGCTGCGCGTGCCGACCATCAGCGGCACGAGGTAGACGGCCATCGCCTCCATGACGGGGACGGCGAAGAGGAACATCATCACCGTGCCGTGCATCGTGAAGATCTGGTTGTAGAGGTCGGGGCCGAGGAAGTTGTTCTCGGGGCGCGCGAGCTGCACGCGCATCAGGACGGCGAGGATGCCGCCCGCGACGAAGAAGGCGAAGGCCGTCGCGATGAACCGCTTTCCGACGCGCTTGTGGTTGACCGTCGTCAGCCAGCCCCAGAGGCCCGGCGGGTCGCCCCAGGTCTTCTCCAGCGCCTCGCGCTCGTGCTCGTCCACGAGGTCTTCGGCCAGCGCCCGGTCGGCGCGCGCGGCGACGGCCCGGCGGGCGGCCTCGCGCAGGGCCTCGGCGTCCACGCGCGGCCCGGCCTCGGCGGCGCGCGCGTCCTCTTTCCCCTTCCCCTCCCGCTTCTTCCGTCTCGGCACCCTCACCTCCGCGGTCTCACTTCAGGCTTTGCAGGTAGTCGAGCAGCGCTTGCAGGTCTTGCGACGCGAGGTTGTTCGGCGGCATGCGGTTGCCGGGCTTGATCTTCTGCGAGTCCAAGACCCACCCGGCGAGGTGGCCGCGCGTGTTCTCAAGCGTCCCGGCCGCGATGTGCGAGCGGCTCGCGACGTGCGTCAGGTTAGGGCCGACCTGCCCGCCGGCCTCCGTCCCCTGAATCTTGTGACACATGATGCACGGCGACGAGAGGAAGACGTCGCGGCCCCGCGCCTGCTGCGGCGTCGAGGGCTCCGGCGCGGGTCGGAGCTGCGCGTCGTACCAGGTCTTGAACTGCTCGGGGCTTTCGGCGACGACCGTCAGCGCCATGTGCGCGTGCTGGTGTCCGCAGAACTCGGCGCACTGGCCGCGGTACGTGCCGGGGCGGTCGGCGCGTATCCAGTTGATCGTCTCGTGGCCGGGGATGAGGTCGGTCTTGCCGCCCAGATTCGGGACCCAGAAGCTGTGTATCACGTCGTTCGAGGTGAGCCTGAAGAGGACGCTGCGGCCGACGGGGATGTGTATCTCGTTGGCCGTCGTGACGATCAGGCTCGGGTTCTGGTTATCGTACCTGACCTCCCACCACCACTGGTGCCCGATGACCTTCACCGTCAGCGCGCCCTCGCCGCGCGCCACCGCGTAGAGGCCGCGCCCGGTCAGGTAGCTCGACAAGAGGAGCGCGAACAGGATGACGACCGTCGCGGCCGCGCCCGCGACGACCGCCCGCGACATCCTCCGCTCGCGCCCCGCCTCCGGCTCCATCTCCGGCTCGTCGGCGACTGAGCCGCGCCCCTTCCGCCGCCGCAGCACCGCCGCCGCGAGCACGACCATCACCAGGAGGTAGACGGCCGTCAGCACGTAGAACATCAGCCGCCCGTGCCCGCCGATGCGACCCGCCTGCGCCCCCGCCGGGTCGAGCGCCGATTGGACGCCCGCACAGCCCGAGAGGAGCAGAAGGCAGAAGGCGGAAGGCAGAAGGCAGAAGAGGGTCTTGGGTGCTGGGTGCCGGGTGCTGGTGGAGACTCGCCCCTTTCCAGCACCCAAAACCCGGCACCCGGCACCTTCCTGCCTGCCTTCTGCCTTCCGCCTTCTGCCTTCTGTCATTGCGGCATCTCCGCCGACTTCGGCACGCCGCCCGAGTTCGTCGGCGGCTTCTCCTCGGTGGACTGCTCGGGCTTCTTGGTGCTCATGTTGTCCTCGCGGCCCGGCGAGGCGCCCTTCGGCACCTGCCCGCTCATCGAGCGGACGTAGGCGACCAGTTGCCAGACCTGGTGGTCGGGCACCTTGCCGCGGAACGAGGGCATGCCGTTGGGGCGGCCCTCGACGATGGTCGCGAAGATTTGGGCCGGGTCGGAGCCGTAGAGCCACTTCTCGTCCATCAGCGGCGGCCCCATCCCGCCCCCGCCGTGCGCGTGGCAGCCGACGCAGTTGTACCACTGGTAGAGCCGCGCCCCCTCGGAGACGGCGAAGGCGTTCTGCTCGTACTCGTTCACCGTCCGCATCGGCGGCGGCTTGTTGCCCGGCGCCAGCTCGCTCAGCCGAATCGTGTTGACCCTCCCCGACGAAGGCGGGTCAACCCGGAACCCCCGCTCCTCGCGCTCACACCCGGCGAAGGCGAGACAAATCAGAGCGCAGAGTGCAGAGTGCAGAGTGATGAATGAGAATGATTTCGGGGCCGTCATCTTGTTTCCATTCGCCACGATTCCACCCTCCGCGTCAGTTAAGTCTTCGACACTCTGCGCTCGGCGTTTTGCACTCGTCACTCTGCACTGTCTATTCTCGGGACGCCGTAGTCGTCGAGGAGGCGTTCGATGTCGGGGCGGCGGCGTTCGAGGAAGCTTTCGAGTTCGGCGAGGAGCGCGTCGTCGCCGCGGCGGACGCCCATCGAGATGTCGTAGACGAAGGGCAGGAACGGCACGTCTATCCGAGGCCGGACGGGGACGACTTCGAGCGGCGCGCGCTGGAGCCGGGCGAAGTAGCCGGCCTGCGGCCCCCAGACCACGCCCACGTCCACCTCGCCGCCGGCCACCGCCTCGACGATGCGGCCCGTCGGCGAGGGCCGCGCGTAGTCGCCGTAGACCGTGTAGCCGCGGACGTTCCGCACCAGCCCGCGCGCGGCCAGGGCGTGGGCGGGCGGCGTGTTCGCCCCGTCGTCGCCCACGATCTGCACGCCGATGCGTAAACGCTTGAGGGCCTCGTCGTCGAACGAGCGGACGCTCAGCCCCCTGTCCTTGCGGTAGACGAAGGCGTAGGCCGAGCGGTAGTAGGGCGTGGTCGTCAGCGCCAGCTCGAAGCTCGCGGGCACGCCCATCACCACGTCGCAGGCCCCCGCGCGCAGCGTGTTGCGGAAGAAGCCGCGCCGCTGCGCCCACCAAGTGTATTGCAACTCGGCCCCCATGTCGGCGGCCAGCAACTCCGCCAGCTTGTTCTCGAACCCCTCGCCGCGCTCGTTCGAGAACGGCAGGTTGTTCGGGTCGGCGCACACGCGCAGCACCCCCGCCGGCCTCCCCGGCTGCTGCGCCCGCGCCGGGGTCTGCGCCTGCCGCCGCCCCCCGCCCGCGCACGACACCAAGACCGAAGCCGCGACGAGCAAGAAGAAATGATGAATGCGGAATGATGGATGATGAATGTGAAGCAACTTGTCTTCATTCATCATTCCGCATTCCGCATTCATCATTTCTTTTTTCGGTTCAGGGGAGGGAGAAAACATAGAGCATCCCTCCCTTCGTCGTGTGCTGCGGCAGGTCGCCCATCGCGCCGACGAAGCCGAGCGCGGCCGAGGGGTCGCGCGGGTCGAGGTCGCCGGCGACGATGGCGCCGGCCCACCCGCCGACGCCGGACAGGACCGCCACGTACTCGCGGCCGTCGGGGCCGCGGTAGACGACCGGCTGCCCGATGATCCCCGACCCGGTCTTGAACTGCCACAGGAGTTCGCCCGTCTGCGCGCTGACGGCCTTGAAGTAGCCCTCCATCGTCCCGTAGAAGACCACGTCGCCGGCCGTCGCGGCCGCCCCGCTCCAGACGGGGAAACGCTCCGCGACCTTCCAGACGGCGCGGGCGGCCGCCGGGTCCCAGGCCGTGAACTCGCCGCGGTGGCCGCCGGGGCCCGCGTACATCTTGACGTTGGCCCCGACGTAGGGCGTGCCCGCGATGTAGTTGACCTCGACGCCCTCGAAGTCCATGCAGAGGTTGTTGTGCGGGATGTAGAGCAGCCCCGTGCGCGGCGAGAAGGCCGAAGGGTTCCAGTCCTTCCCGCCGGGCGCGGCCGGGCAGATGTCGCGGATGACCTTGCCCATCACCGGCTCCTTCTCCTTGACGTGGATGAGGTGGCCGGTCTTCAGATCAACGCCCGTCGTCGCCGTCTGGTGCGCGAAGGGCGTGGCCGAAAGGATTTCGCCCGTCGCGCGGTCGTGGACGTAGACGTAGCCGTTGCGCGCGGGCCGCACGAGCACCTTGCGCGCCTGCCCGCCGAAGGGCATGTCGAGGACGAGGCTCTCGTTGATGTCGTCCCAGTCGTAGAGGTCGTGCGGCCCGACCTGGTAGGCCCAGGCGGCCTCGCCCGTCTCGGGCCGGCGCGCGAAGAGCGTGCACGTCCACTTGTTGTCGCCGGGCCGAAGCTCCGGGTTCCAGGGGCCGGCGTTGGCGGTGCCGTGGTAGATGAGGTCGAGCTCGGGGTCGTAAGATATCCAGCCCCACATCGTCCCGCCGCCGGTCTTCCAGGCGTCGGGCGGCCAGGACGAGACGCCGAGGTCTCTGCCCTGATCCATCGGGTAGAAGGGTTTGAACGAGGGGCCGATGAGCACGTCCACGTCGGGGCCGGTCGAGTAAGCGCGCCACGCGACGCTCCCGTCCTCGGCGTTCAAGGCCGCGACCCAGCCGCGGACACCGAACTCGCCGCCCGAGTTGCCGACGATGACCTTGCCCTTGACGACGAGCGGGGCCATCGTCATCGTCTCGCCCTTGTTGATGTCGCCGAGGCGCGTCTTCCAGGCCTCCTGCCCCGTGGCGGCGTCCACGGCGACCGCGTGCGCGTCGAGCGTGTTGAAGAAGATGCGGCCGTCGGCGTAGGCCGCCCCGCGGTTGACGAAGTCGCAGCAGGCGACGCCCTGCGCGGAGGAGGCCGGCTGCGGCTCGTACTTCCATTTGAGCGCGCCGTTCTGCCTGAGGTCGAGCGCGTAGAGGATGTTCGGGTAGGGCGTGACGACGTACATCGTGTCGCCGACGACGAGGGGCGCGGCCTCGTGCCCGCGGTTGACGCCGGTCGAGAAAGTCCAGGCCACCTTGAGCTGGCCGACGTTCGCGGCGTTGATCTGGTCGAGGCCGCTGTAGCGCGTGCTCGCGTAGGTTTTCGCCGGCATCAACCACTGCCCGTCCTCTTCGCCGGCCGCGGCCGAGCGCGCGCCGCCCGAGGCTTCGCCCGTCCGCTGCGCGGCGTGCGGCTGCGGCGGAGGCGGCTGCTCGGCGGGTTGCTTTGAGCAGGACGGGGCGAGGGTCAGTGACAGGGCCAGGAGGAGAAGCAGGCGGCTCACGCGCGGCGAGAACGCATTCGTTCCGAGACGGGCCATCGTGCCTCCAAAGACACAGGGTCGCTGAGCCGCTACTACAAATGCGTGTTGGCAGCGTGACCCGCCACCGACTGACGGGCTAACTCTCGGGAGAGCGACAGCTTAACGTGAAAGCTCCCCGCGGTATGTACGCCATCGGACACAGGCGGCCGGAACCCCGTTGTATCGTGACGCCCGGACTTGAGAGGTCGCAGTTGTCAGGAACCCTGAAAGCCTTAACGGCCGCGCTCGCGCTCGCGTCGGCGCTTTGCTTGACCGCGCGGGCGGCGCAGGAGTCGCCCCGCCAGGCGGTGCGCGTCCGGGGCGTCGTGCTCGACGAGGCGGGCGCGCCGGTCGCGGGGGCGGAGGTCTCTCTCGGCGCGGGGCCGGGGGTCACGCGCCGCGCGGCGACGGGCGGCGACGGGCGCTTCGTCTTCGAGGACGTGCCCGCGGCGCGGGGCACGGTCGCGGCGCGCGCGCCGGGATTCGCGCGCGCCGAGCGGAGTTGGGAGGCGCCGGCCGGAGGCTCTGCGGAGGTCGTCTTCGTGCTCGCGCCGGCCGCGCTGGCCGAGCAGTTGGCGGTGACGGCGACGCGGACGGACACGAAGCTGGGCGAGACGGCGGCGAGCCTGCGCGTCGTCACCTCCGAGGCGCTGGCGGCGACGGCCGCCGTGACCATAGACGACGCGCTCCGGCAGGTGCCCGGCTTCCAACTGTTCCGCCGGACGGGCAGCCGCGCCGCCAACCCGACCGCGCAGGGCGTCTCGCTGCGCGGGGTCGGCGCGAGCGGGGCGAGCCGCGCGCTGGTGCTCGCCGACGGCGTGCCGCTGGGCGACCCCTTCGGCGGCTGGGTCTCCTGGGGCCGGGTGCCGCGCGCCTCCGTCGCGCGCATAGAAGTTTTGCGCGGCGGCGCTTCGCACCTCTACGGCAGTTCGGCCCTCGGCGGCGTCGTGCAGCTTCTCACCAGGCGCGTCGAGGACTCGCCGGCGCTCGAGCTGGAAGCCTCCGCGGGCGGCCAGAGGACGCTCGACGCGACCGTCTTCGCCTCCGGGCGCGCGGGCCGCTGGGGCGCGAGTCTCGCCGCCGAGACCTTCCACACCGGCGGCTACTTCCTCGTCCGCGGCGTCGAGCGCGGCGCGGCCGACACGCCGGCCGCGGCCCGGTACGCGTCTTTGAGCGTGACGCTCGAACGCGAGCTGAGCGAGCGCCTCAAGGTCTTCGCGCGCGGCTCTTACTTCGGCGAGGCCCGCGCCAACGGCACGCGCCTCCAGCGTAACCGCACGCACCTGCGCCAGGCGGTCGTCGGCGCGGACTTCGCGGGCGAGCGCGCCGGAACTTTTACGGCGCGCGCCTACGCCGGCACGCAGGTCTTCGACCAGAGCTTCTCGGCCGTCTCCGCAGACCGCGACACGGAGACTCTCACGCGCGACCAGCGCGTCCCGGCGCAGACGGCCGGACTGCTGACGCAATGGTCGCGCGCGCTCGGCACCCGGCACGCGTTCGTCGCCGGCTTCGAGGCGCGCGAGGTGCGGGGCGCGAGCGACGAGCTGGTCTTCGTCGCGGGCCGCGCGGCGAGCCGCGTCGGGGCGGGCGGCCGGGAGAGGACGCTCGGCGTGTTCGCGGAGGACACGGTTCGGCTCTCGCCGAAGTTGTTACTGACGGCGGGCGGCCGCTTCGACCGCTGGCGCAACACGGACGCTCTCTCCGTGACGACCCCCGCCGGCGGGCGCGGCCCCTCGGCCGTGACCGTCTTCCCGGACCGCGCCGAGTCGGCCTTCAGCCCGCGCGCCTCCCTGCTCTACCAGGGGGCCGGCGGCCTCTCGCTCTACGCCTCGGCCTACCGGGCCTTCCGCGCGCCGACGCTCAACGAGCTGTACCGAGCCTTCCGCGTCGGCAACGTGCTGACGCTCGCCAACGAGGACCTGCGCGCCGAGCGGCTGGCGGGCGCGGAGGCCGGGGCCGGCTTCAGTTCCGCGGGTCGAAGGTTCGAGGCCCGCGCAACCTTCTTCTGGCTGGAGGTCGAAGGCCCGGTCGCCAACGTGACGCTCGCCGAGACGCCCGTCCTGATTACGCGGCGGCGGCAGAACCTCGGGCGGACGCGCTCGCGCGGCGTCGAGGTTGACGTTGACGCGCGGCTCGGCCGCCGCTGGCGGCTCTCGGGCGGCTACCAACTGACGGACTCGACGGTCTTGAGCTTCCCCGCGAACGTCGCGCTCGAAGGGCGGCGGGTGCCGCAGGTTCCGCTGCACGCTCTGACTTTCCGGCTCGATTACAGAGACCCGCGCCGGCTCACGTTCGGCGTGCAGGGGCGGGCCGGCGGCGCGCAGTTCGACGACGACCAGAACCGCCTCCGGCTCGCGCCCTTCTTCAACCTCGACGCGCTCGCCTCGCGCCGCCTGACGGACGCGCTCGAAGCCTTCGCCGCCGCCGAGAACCTGACGGGCCGGCGCGCCGAAGTCGGCCGCACGCCGCTCCTCACCCTCGGCCCGCCCCGCTCGCTCCGCCTCGGCCTCCGGCTTCGCCTGGGAAGGAAATAAGGAAGTGATGAATGCGGAATGATGAATGATGAATTAGTTATCAGCCGTTAGTCATCAGTCATCAGTAAGACATTGCTTTTACTGAGAACTGATGACTGATAACTTGTCTTTAATTCATCATTCATCATTCCGCATTCATCACTTCTTTTACGCCGAACAATCGCGGTGAGGCATTCGTAAGTTTCGGCGTTGGCGTCCTCGTGAATCCGTCCGGGAGTTTGCCCGTTAATGCAATCTGATGAACGACAGGGCGTGATCGAGGTGTGGCGGCCGGCGGAGTTGCCGGGGCTGGAGCTGCGGCGCGGGCTCGGCGTTTCGCGCCCGGTGCCGCGACACTGGCACGAGGAGTATCAGCTCTGCCTCATTCAGGCCGGGTCGGGCGACCTCGTCTACCGCGGCGGCAGTTACGTCACGCCGCCCGCCAGCCTCTTCGTCGTGCACCCCGGCGAGGTTCACTCGAACCGCGCGCACGACCGCCGCGGGTGTAGTTACCGGACGATCTTCGCCGACGCCGACCTGATGCGCCGCGCCGCGGCCGAACTCGGGGCGAAGGGCTCGGGCCTGCCCTTCTTCCCCTCGGCCGTCGTCTTCGACCGCGACCTGCTCGGCCGCTACGCGGAAGTGCACTCCGCCTTCGAGCGCCCGGCTTCGAGCCTGGAGAGGCAGTCGGCGCTCCTCGACCTGCTCACCTTCCTCGTCGCGCGCTTCGCCGAGCAGCGCCCCGTGCCGCGCCAGCTCGGGGAGGAGCCGCGCGCCGTCACGCGCGCCCGCGACTACCTCGCCGAGCACTACGCCGAGAACGTCACGCTCGAAGAGCTGGCGCGCGTCGCCAACCTCTCGCCCTTCCACTTCAGCCGGGTCTTCTCGGAGCAGACGGGGATGCCGCCGCACGCCTTCCAGATACAGCTCCGGGTCGAGCGCGCGAAGGCGCTTCTGCGCGAAGGCTGGGCGATCCCGCAGGTCGCCTCGCAGACCGGCTTCGCCGACCAGAGCCACCTCACGCGCCACTTCAAGCGGCTCGCCGTCGTCACGCCGGGCCAGTACGCGCGAAACAGCAAGAACGTTCAAGACAGCCCCCGCCCGCTCCTTTAAGCTGCACGCGAGGCGGGTGTTCGGCGGGGCCGTAGCCTTCGGCGCGCCTTCGGGCGGCGCGCGGCGCTCCCGCCCGACCCCGCCCGCGCGGTCTCCCCGAAGCGGCACCTGCGGTCTCCCCCGACTGCGAAAGGAGAGGTTGTGAAGATTCCGTTTCCCTTCGGCCCGGCCCGGCGCTCGCTTTGCCTCGGCCTCCTCCTGATGCTCCTTGTCCCGAACGCTCCGGCCTCCGCCGCCGACTCGGTGAGCACGCGCGAGCGGACGGCGGCGCGGGTGGCCGAGGGCGTCTACGTCATCCGCCACAAGGACGCGCCCGACGGCTTCCCGCAGGGCAACACCACCGTCATCGTCGGCGGCCGCGAGGTCTTGGTCGTGGACTCCTGCTACCTGCCGTCCTCCGCGCGCGAGGACATCGAGCAGATACGGGGCTGGACGGACAAGCCCGTCCGCTACCTCGTCAACACGCACTGGCACTACGACCACACGATGGGCAACGGCGTCTACGCCGAAGCCTTCCCCGGCCTCGCCATCGTCGCCCACGCCGAGACGCGCCGCCAGAGCGAGGGCTACAACCCCGGCTGGTTCGAGAGGTTTCCGGGCCGCGCCGCCGTCTTCAAGCAGCGGCTCGACTCGGGCAAGGCCCCGGACGGAAGGCCGCTGACCGACACCGAGAAGAAAGACTATGCGGACGCGCTGGCCGGCGTCGCCCCGGTCGCCGAGGAGTTCAAAAAGCTGGTTGACCGCGCGCCCAACCTCACGTTCGACAGCGGGCTGACCGTAGACCTCGGCGGCCGCGAGGTTCAGATCAAACACCTCGGGCGCGGCAACACGGCCGGCGACGCCGTCGTCTTCCTGCCGAAGGAGAGGATCGTCGTCGCCGGCGACCTGCTCGACCACCCCGTCCCCTACCTCGGCGGCGGCTACCCCTCCCGCCTCGTCCCGACGCTCAGGGAGATGGCCCGCCTCGACCCCGAGATCATCGTCCCCGGCCACGGCGACGTGCTGCGCGGCGACTACGCGCGAACCTACCTGAACCAGGTCATCGCTTTCGTGGAGGCCGTGACGGCGCAGGTCAGCCGGGAGGTCTACCGGCTGGGCAACGGCCCGCAGAACCTCGACGCCGTGCGCGACGCCGTGCACAAGGCCGTGGACGTGGCCGCGTGGCGGCAGAAGTTCGCCGGCGACGACCCCGACAACCGCGACTTCTTCGACACCTTCAGCCTGCGCGGGCTGGTGACGGCCGCCTACGCAGAGGTTTGGGGGAGGTGAGAAAGAATCATGAACACGACCAGGAGATTGGTGTTGGCGGCGGCGCTGGCCTTCTCGGCCGCCGCGCCGGCGGCGACGGGCCTCGGAGTTCGCGGGGGCCTCGCGGCCTCCGCGAGCGAGTTCGACTCGGGCTGGGAGATTAAAGACGAGAACGCGCGGAAGGAAGAGCACCTCGGGCGCAGGAGCCTCTTCCTCCGGTCGGGCTTCGCCTTCCTGAAGGAGGCGGCCTTCGAGGACGGCGTCATCGAGGTGGACATCGCGCCGCCGGCCCTGCGCTCGTTCGTCGGCATCGTCTTCCGCTTCGAGAGCGAGGACGAGCACGAGATCGTCTACTTCCGCCCGCACAAGAGTGGGCTGGAGGACGCCGTGCAGTACACGCCCTCCTTCAACGGCTCGGCCTGCTGGCAGCTCTACAGCGGGCCGGGCTTCACGGCCGCCGCCGACATCCCGAAAGAGCAGTGGGTGAGGGCGCGCATTGAGGTCGCCGGCCTCGGCGCGAAGGTCTTCCTGAACAACTCGGAGAAGCCCGTCCTCGTCGTCGAGGACTTGAAGCGCGGGCACGGCCGCGGCACCGTCGGCCTTTGGGCGAGCGCGGGCGGCGGCCACTTCTCGAACTTCACCTACCGCGCCACCGCGCCCGCCGGGAGGCAAGAGCGCAAGGCCGCCCCGACCCCCGCCGGCATCATCCCGAAGTGGGAGCTGTCCGAAGCCTTCGACGTGGCCGCCCGCGACCCCGAAGCCGTGCCGAAGGCCGAAGAGTTGCGCGCGATGAAGTGGCAGGCGGTCGGGGTCGAGCCGCCGGGCATGGTCGTCGTAGACCGCTACCGCCGCAGCCCGAGCATCGTGCGCTTCTTCGCCGAGCCGGGCGAGCGCACGGGCAAGCGCGAGGGTCGCAAGGTCGTCTACGCGCGCGCCGTCATCCACTCGGAGCGCGACCAGGTCAAGCGGATGTCCTTCGGCTACAGCGACGAGGCGACCGTCTTCCTGAATTCGAAGCCCGTCTTCACCGGCCGCAGCGCCTTCCGCTACCGTGACCCCGGCTTCCTCGGCATCATGGACGTGGAGAACGACGCCGTCTACCTCGACCTCCGCAAGGGGCGCAACGAACTCGTCCTCGCCGTCGCAGACTACTTCGGCGGCTGGGGCTTCATCACCCGCCTCGACGACACGCAGGGCATCCGGCTCGAATAAACTACTGACCCGAACGGTAGCGAGCGGG
>DASZKF010000272.1:0-8552 GCA_035947355.1 Pyrinomonadaceae bacterium
GCCCGACCGTGAGGGAGGGCGTCTGAGGTTAGACGTGACTCGGCGATGGCGTAACCGACACGCCCTCCCTCACCGTCGGGCTTCTGACTTGCCTCCTGCTGTCTACTTGAATAAAACCTCCCGCCCCGTTTGACAGCGGCGGGCGGTTGCCTTTATAAACTTCCTCGCCTCTTGTCCCAATCATAGCTTAATACCGCCCTCACGGTAGACGGCAGCTCAGGCAATTATCGAGTTTCATCCTCGACCGGGTATCTTCGTGCGACGTTTTCGGGTCTCCTATTCATCCCAGGCCGGACGGCATCCTTCGGTTGATGCGCCAAGTCAAGGCGGGGCCGCGCGCCTCTCCCCGGCGGGGGCGGCCCCGCACCCACCACCCTTCCACAAACCATCTGGAGGAGTTTGATGAAACGAAAGTTGTACCTGGCAGCCGCGCTCTTCACCCTGAGCATCCTCGTCGTGCTCGCCGTCGTCCCCACCAGCAGCCTCCGCGCCCAGGGGCGCCGGAGCGACCCCGGCTACGGCCCGGCCGTCCGGCCCGACGGCTCGGTCGTCGCGCCCGACGGGACGGTCTTCGTCTCGCAGAAGGAGTTCGCCGAGCAGGGCCGCCGCTGCAACACCAAGCACCCCGACGAGATCACGACCGAGCGCGTCAACAAGCAGGTGGCCGCGCACCGCAAGGCCGCGGCCGGCGACCCCTCGGGCGGCGGGATCAGCGCCGACGCGGCGGCCCCCGGCTCGATCACCATCAACGTCTACTTCCACGTCATCCAGAGCAGCGGCACGGCCGGCGTCTCGGGCACGGGCTTCGTCCCGACCTCCTGGCTCGACAACCAGATCACCATCATGAACAACGCCTACGCCGGCCTCGGCCCCAACCAGTCGGGCGCGCTCGTCTCCGGCATCGGCGCCAACACGCCCTTCCGCTTCGTGCGCGCGGGCGTCAACTACACGGTCAACTCCACCTGGTACAACGCCGGGCCGGGCACGGCCGCCGAGGCGCAGATGAAGAACGCGCTGCACCAGGGCACGGCCGACGACCTGAACTTCTACACCAACAGCGGCGGCGGCTACCTCGGCTGGGCGACCTTCCCGTGGGAGTACGCCGGCGCGCCCTCGCAGGACGGCATCGTCTGCTACTGGGCCTCGCTGCCGGGCAGCAACTACACGCCTTACAACCTCGGCGACACGGCGACGCACGAGGTCGGGCACTGGGTCGGCCTCTACCACACCTTCCAGGGCGGCTGCCAGAACCCCGGTGACTCGGTGGCCGACACGCCGGCCGAGCGCTCCTCGGCCTTCGGCTGCCCGACGGGCCGCAACACCTGCAAGAACGTCGCCGGCAACGACCCCATCGAGAACTTCATGGACTACACCGACGACTTCTGCATGTACCGCTTCTCGGCCGGGCAGTCGAGCCGCGCCGACGGCATGTGGGCGACCTACCGCGCCGGTAAGTAGAACGCGGCAGGCCCGCGCGGCTTAAACGAAAGGGAGCGCCCCGCGATTCGGGCGCTCCCTTTCTTCCGGAGGGGAGGGGAAGGACGATGCGGACGGCCGTGTTCTCCTGCGCGCTGACGCTCTCGGCTCTGACTTACGCGGCGGCGGCCTGCCGAAAGCCCGCGCCCGCGGGCGGCGCCGGCGCGCGCCCGCCGCAGGCCGCCGGGCAGGAATCTTCCGGGCGGGAGAAAGACCCCTTCGCCTCCGTCCCGCGCGTGACGGTCGAGGAGTTGGACGAGGCCCTCAAGGACGGCCGGGCCGTCGCCCTCGACGTGCGGCCCGCCGAAGCCTTCGAGGAGGGGCACATCCGCGGCGCGGTCTCCATCCCGGAGGAGGAGGTCGTCGGGCGAGCCGGCGAGCTGCCGAAGGACAAGCTCGTCGTCGCCTACTGCGCTTGACCCGCCGAACACTCCAGCGCCCGTGCGGCGTCCTACCTCAGACACAAAGGCTTCACCAAGACGGCCGCCCTCCTCGGCGGCCTCGACGCCTGGAAAGCAGCCAACCTCCCGCTCGAAAAGAAATAGTTTCGAGTTTCGGGTTTCGAGTTCGGGCAGGTCGCGTTGAACCTTTCAACTCACGCGGCACAAATTCGAAACTCGAAACCCGTAACCCGAAACTATCAGGGCATCCAGTCGATCAATTCGGCCTCCGGTTCGTCGCCGTCGTAGCAGGCCCAGACGGTCGCGCGGATGCCGGGGCGGAGTTTGCCGGGGCGCGTCTCGATGAGGGACCAGTCGCGCCGCGTGAACGCCTCGCCGCGGAGCAGGAAGAGGCGCTTCGGGTTGCCGCGCCGGCCGTAACGCAGCGTGAAATGTTCGGTCGTCTCCTCGTCGGTGCGCACGCTGACGCTGACGCGGCCCGCGCCGCGACGGTAGGCGAAGACGCGGCCGGTGAACGAGGTCGTCTGGTCGCGCGGGCAGCTCAGCGGCGGCGGCGCGAGCCGCCCGGTTCGCTCCTGGGAGGCCGCGCGGGAATCCAGCGCCGCCGGCCCGCCGCCCGCCAGATGGAAGCACGCGAACGCCGCGAGACAGATGATTGAGCGGTAAATGTTCATACGCCCTCCGATGTCGCCCGCGCGGAGGCCGTGACGGCGCGCGCGGCATCTGCGAGGATAACCCGCGGCGATGATGCCAGAAACGCCGGCCGCTTTCACGTCGGCACGCCCCGTCAAATCCCGCGGCCGAGGGGGAGGAAGACCGTGAGCCGTCTGAACTGTTCCTGCGATAAATTCGAAAGGCTCGAAGGGGCGAGCGTCCCCGCCTACGACTCGGCCTTCCTCGAAGACCTCGGGCGGGCCGACCCCGAAAAGAAGAACCGCCTCCGCTGCCGCGTCTGCGGCCGCGAGTGGGAGAGGCGCCCGCCCGACAAGGCCGGCGGCAGCGTCCGCCCGTCGCTCGTGAGGATCAAATAGTTAAAGACATTTGCGATTTTAGATTTTTGATTTGCGATTGAAAGACGAAGGCGCCTGTCTCCAAATCTAAAATCAAAAATCGCAAATCGAAAATGTCTTTAACTCGAAACCCGCAACCCGAAACTCGAAACTTCTTTACAGCCTCAGCCCGGACTGGAGGTAAGGGAAGGGGATGTGCTCGGCGGCGCGGCCGGAGTCCTGGAGGAGTTCGAGCATGCGGAGCGCGCCGGGGTAGTTGAGCGAGTGGATAACGATGAGGGCGTCGCGCTGCCGCGTCGGGTTGGCCGCCAGCCAGCGGGCGACGGCGTAGCCGGTGCGCTCGTCGTCGGGCTGGTCGGTGAAGTAATGTTCCGGGGCGAGGTCGTGGTCGAGCAGGATGGCGGCGTAGTCCCTGCGGGCGAGCCAGCCGAGGGCCGTCGCCACGTCGCACGTCACGTCGAGCCGCCGGCCCGCGAGCCGCTCGCGGAACCACGCGCACCGCCCCTCGTCGTCCTCGACGATGAGGACGCGCCCGCCCGCGTCTTCCCCTTCCGACTCGGCCACCGGCCCGCCTCCGATTCGCCGCGATTCCTTCCGCGAGATGTCAAATTTATAACACGCCGCGGGGAAGCCTCTACAAATTCACCGCGCCCCGAGCTATCATGTCGCCAGCGTGATCGTCGCCACCTGGAACGTGAACTCGGTGCTGGCGCGCCTGCCGCTCGTCCTGCGCTGGCTGGAGCGCGCGCGGCCCGACGTGCTCTGCCTACAGGAGACGAAGTGCGCCGACGAGCGCTTCCCCGCGGCCGAGTTCGCCGCGCTCGGCTACCGCTCCGAGGCGTTCGGCCAGCCGACTTACAACGGCGTCGCCGTCCTCGCCCGCGGGCCGATAGACGAGGTGAGGCGCGGACTCCCGGACGACGAGGAGGGCGCGCACGCGCGCGTGCTCGCGGCGACCGTCGCGGGCGTCCGCCTCGTCAACCTCTACGTCCCGAACGGGCAGGCGGTCGGGACCGAGAAGTACGACTTCAAGCTCCGCTGGCTGCGGCGGCTGCGCGCCTACCTCGACGAGGAGTTCTGGGCCGACGACGACGTGCTCGTCTGCGGCGACTTCAACGTCGCGCCCGAGGAGCGCGACGTGCACGACCCGCAGCTCTGGCGCGGCCGCATCCTCTTCAGCCGCCCCGAGCGCGAGCGCCTCGCCGAGGTCAAGGACTGGGGCTTCACCGACGCCTTCCGCCTGCACACGAAGGAGGGCGGCCACTTCTCCTGGTGGGACTACCGGGCGGGGTCGTTCCGCCGCAACGCCGGGCTGCGGATAGACCACGTCTGGGTCTCCGAGCCGCTGGCGGCGCGCTGCGCCCGCTCCTGGATAGACAGGGAGCCGCGCGGGTGGGAGCGGCCGTCCGACCACACGCCGGTGCTGGCCGAGTTCAAGTGAGGCGGCGTCAGAATGAACAAGGAGGGGGTGTCGAGATGATTCCGGAGGGACGCAAGGGCACGGCGGCGAACTGGGGCGCGATGCTTCTGCCGACGATGACGGTCGTTCTCTTTTACCTGCTGCACCTGAAGCTGCGGACGCCGACCGCGGCCGGGCTGGCCTTCCTCGCCGCGGCGCTCGTCGCCTACCTGCTCTTCCCGAAGCTGCGCGTCCGCCTGTCGCGCCTCGTGCTCGCGCTCGCGCTCGCCGCGCTCGTCGCCGCCCTGCTCGGGACTTTGGGGTGAGGACCAACTAGCCAATTCTTTACGAGGAGTTTGAGATGACGATGAAGCAGAGGGACGCGCTTGTCCTCGCGGCGGCGGGGGCGGGCGCTTTACTGGCGGCGCGGTCGCTGCTGCGGCGCGCCAACGAGTACGACCTGCGGGGGAAGACGGCTTTGATCACGGGCGGCTCGCGCGGGCTGGGGCTGGTGCTGGCGCGCGAGCTGGCGGCCGAGGGCACGAACGTGGCCGTCTGCGCGCGCGACCGGAGGGAGCTGGAGCGGGCCGTCGCGGACCTCTCCGCGCGCGGCGCGAACGCCTACGCCTTCCCCTGCGACGTGACCGACCGCGCGCAGGTCAGGGAGATGGTCGAGGTCGTCACGCGCCACTTCGGCCGGATAGACGTGCTCGTCAACAACGCGGGCACCATCCAGGTCGGCCCCGTCGAGGTGATGACCGTCGAGGACTTCGAGCAGGCGATGGCGATCCACTTCTGGGCGCCGCTCTACACGACGCTGGCCGTGCTCCCCCAGATGCGCGAGCGCCGCGAGGGGCGCATCGTCAACATCTCCTCCATCGGCGGCAAGATCGCCATCCCGCACCTCGTCCCGTACTCGGCGAGCAAGTTCGCCCTCGCCGGCCTCTCCGACGGGCTGCGCGCGGAGCTTTTGAAGGACGGCGTGGTAGTGACGACCGTCTGCCCCGGCTTGATGCGGACGGGCAGCCCGCGCAACGCCAACTTCAAGGGGCAGCACCGCGCCGAGTACGCCTGGTTCGCCATCAGCGACGCGCTGCCCGTGACCTCAATCCAGGCCGAGCGTGCCGCGCGCCAGATCATTTCGGCGACCAGGCGCGGGCAGGCCGAGCTCATCATCACGACGCAGGCCGTGCTCGCCGTCAAGTTCCGCAACCTCTTCCCGGAGGCGACGGCCGACATGCTCGCACTCGCCAACCGCCTCCTGCCCGGCCCCGGCGGCATCGGCCGCAGGCGGGCCAAAGGCAAGGAGAGCGAGTCGCCGCTCGCGCCCTCCCTCCTGACGACGCTCAGCGACCGCGCGGCCGTCAGGAACAACGAGATGGCGTGAGGGATTAAGAATTAGACACAGAGACACAGAGATTAAAACGAAAAGACAGGATATGTTTGAGGGAGAGTTGATCTGCGATTTCCGCGCAGACCGTCTGCGCCGCGATAGTCTCGCCACTCAACTCTCCCTCAAACACAATTTCTCTTTTTCTTGTTCTGATCTCTGTGTCTCTGTGGCTACTTTCATGGGTATGAAAAGCGACGAGCCGGTTCTCATCAGCGCCGAAGTCCTGCGGCGCATCCCGCTGCCGTGGCCCGAGGAGGGCGGCGACAAGGAGGAGCGCGGGCGGGTGCTGGTCGTCGGCGGCGGGCGTGAGACGCCGGGGGCGGTCGTGCTGGCGGGCGTGGCGGCGTTGCGCGCGGGGGCGGGGAAGTTGCAGGTGGCGACCGTCGGCGGCAGCGCGCCGCTGGTCGCCGCCGCCATCCCCGAGGCGCGCGTCTTCGCGCTGCCCGAGACGCGCGCCGGCAAGACCTCGCGGGCCGCGGCGAAGGTTCTGGAGAAGCACGCCGCCGCGGCGCAGTGCGTCTGCGTCGGGCCGGGGATGCTGGAGGACGCCTGGGTCGCGCGCTTCGTCGAGGAGACTTTGCGGCTGTGCCGCGACGTGCCGGTCGTCCTCGACGCCGGCGGCCTCAGTTGCCTCGGCGACGCGCGCGGGCTTCTGCGCGAGCTGGGCGGCCGCGCCGTCGTGACGCCGAACGCCGAGGAGCTGGCCGACATCTACGGCGAGGCGAAGGAGAAGGTCGCGCGCTCGCCGCTCGGGGCCGCGCGCCGCGCCGCCGAAGACTTCCGCTCGGTCGTCGTCCTCAAGGGGCGCGAGACCTTCATCGCCGCGCCCTCGGGCGAGGCCTACTCGAACCGGGCCGGCGGCGTGGGCCTGGCGACCTCGGGCTCGGGCGACGTTTTGGCCGGCGTCGTCGCCGGGCTCGTCGCGCGCGGGGCCGAGCCACTGAGGGCCGCGGCCTGGGGCGTCCACCTGCACGCGCTGGCCGGCGAGCGACTCGCCGCGCGCGTCGGCCCGCTCGGCTTCCTCGCCCGCGAGCTGCCCGACGAAATCCCGCGCCTGCTGGCCGAACTCGGCAGGCGCGGCGAGTGACCGCAACAATCCGCGGATTACTTCACCGCCCGTTTAGAGGCGGGCCGTGCCCGCCGTCTCAAGCTGCGATGAAACTTGGGGAGGCGGGCATGGCCCGCCTCTACACGGGCGTTCGGCGGAAGACGTTGTTGCAACCGCTCCCAGTCTCGACGCGGCGGCGAGGCTGTTATAAAGTCTGTCGCCGCGCCTGCCTTCGCGCGGGGCCGCCAATTCCGAACCGCAAAAGGAGAGCCGACATGAGCCGCGACGACGATAGGGAAGACACAACCATCTACAAGGTGGTCGTCAACCACGAGGAGCAGTATTCGATCTGGCCCGCCGACCGCGAGAACGCCGTCGGCTGGAGCGACGCGGGCAAGACCGGCACCAGGCAGGAGTGCCTCGACTACATCAAGGAGGTGTGGACGGACACGCGCCCGCCCAGCCTCCGCAAGAAGGTGGAAGAGACGGGCTCCAAATAGGGTTCTGGGTTCTGGGTTCTGGGTGCCGGGTAAGACATTGGCTCTTCCCCAGCACCCGGCACCTAGCACCCAGCACCCAGATAATTACCGCGTGGCCGAAGACGACCTCGATCAGTTCATCAGAGAGTTCGAAGCGAGCCTCGCCGCGGGCTCCTTCGTCAAGCTCACGCTCGCCAAGCCGCGCGGGGCCGAGCCGGACTTGAAGAACGTCTACGTCCGGCTCGTCTCCGTTCGCGGCGGCGCGCGGCTCTCCTTCCTGAGCCGCTACCGGACGCGCGACGTGGTCAAGAACCGGCCCGCGGCCGAAGCCGCCGCGGCCGTCCGCGAGCTGCTCGGCGCGCGGTTCCTGAGCGGCCACCTCTTCACGCTCGACAGAGACCTGAGAATCGAGTTCAACCGGCGCGGCGAGGCGCGCCTCGTCCGGCACCCGCCGACCTTCAAGGAGCCCCCGCCGGCCGCGCACGACCGCAAGAAGCGGCGCGCGGTCGAGGCGGCGGGCAACGTCTACCTCCGCGCCCTGGGCGTGACGGACGAGCGCGGCGGGGTGCGCGCGGGCGCGGGCGACAAGTTCCGGCAGATTAACCGCTTCGTCGAAATCTTCGGCGACCTCCTCGCCGCCTCGCCGCTCGCCGGGCGCGGGGACATCTCGGTCGTGGACATGGGGTCGGGGAAGGGCTACCTGACGTTCGCCGTCTACGATTTCCTCAGCCGCGCGGGCGTGAGGGCCGAGGTGACCGGCGTCGAGGCGCGCGCCGAGCTGGTCGAGCTCTGCAACCGCGTCGCGGCCGAGGCCGGCTTCGAGCGGCTCCGCTTCGCGCGCGGCCTCATCGAAGACTTCGAGCCGCCGCCGACGGACGTGCTCATCGCCCTGCACGCCTGCGACACGGCCACCGACGACGCGCTCTACAAGGGCGTCCGGGCCGGGGCCTCCGTCATCATCACCGCCCCGTGCTGCCACAAGGAGCTGCGCCCGCAGATCGAGTCGCCCGCCCCCCTCCGCCCCGTCCTCCGCCACGGCATCCTGCTCGAGCGCGAGGCCGAGTCAGTCACCGACGCGCTACGCGCCCTCCTCCTCGAAGCGGCCGGCTACCGCGTCAAGGTCTTCGAGTTCATCTCCACCGAGCACACGCGCAAGAACACGATGATCGCCGGCGTGCTGACGCCGGGCCCGAAGGCCGACCCCGCCGGGGCGCTCCGCCAGTTCCGCGAGCTGAAAGAGTTCTACGGCGTCCGCGAGCAGCGCCTCGAAAAACTTCTGTGCGACGTTGTCTGAAGCCCGACCGTGAGGGAGGGCGTTGTCGCTAACGCAAGCACAACGCCCTCCC
>DASZKF010000273.1:0-1686 GCA_035947355.1 Pyrinomonadaceae bacterium
GGGCGAGGAGGCGTTCCTATTCTTGCGCGTCACCCGTCACTGTTTACTGTTGATGGCTTTTACTACTCGGCCGCGGCGATCCTGTTGAGGGTATCCGCGTAGGGCGGGCGGGCGACGCCGCGGTCGGTGATGATGGCGGCGATGAGTTCGTGGGGCGTGACGTCGAAGGCGGGGTTGCGGACGGCGACGCCTTCGGGGGCGAGGCGCTGGTCGCGGACGTGCGTGACCTCGCTGGGGTCGCGCTCCTCGATGGGGATTTGTTCGCCGGAGGGGATTTTCAAATCCACCGTCGAGACGGGCGCGGCGACGTAGAAGGGGATGGAGTGCCGGCGCGCGAGCACGGCCACCATGTAGGTGCCGATCTTGTTGGCCGTGTCGCCGTTGGCGGCGATGCGGTCGGCCCCGACGACGACGGCGTCCACCTGCCCGCTCTTCATCACGTGGCCGGCCATGTTGTCGGTGATGACGGTGACGGGGATTTCGTCCTTCGCCAGCTCCCAGGCCGTCAGCCGCGCGCCCTGGAGGAAGGGGCGCGTCTCGTCGGCGATGACGGCGACGCGCTTGCCGGCGTCGCGCGCGCCGCGCACCACCCCGAGCGCCGTGCCGTAGTCGCCCGCGGTGGCGAGCGCCCCGGCGTTGCAGTGCGTCAGGACGGTCGCGCCGTCGGGCAGGAGTTCGCCGCCGAAGAGCCCGATCTTCCGGTTCGACTCGATGTCCTCGCGGAAGATGGCCTGCGCCTCCTCGACGAGCGCGCGCTTGACCGCCTCGACGTTCGCGCCGGCCTCGCGCTCGCGGCGGAAGCGTTCGCGCATCCGCTCGATGGCCCAGAAGAGGTTGACGGCCGTCGGGCGGGTGCGGCCCATCAGGTCGCAGAAGTACTCGAAGTCGTCGGCGAGGTCGGCGACCGCGGAGACGGCCGCCTGCTTCGAGGAGAGCGCGATGCCCATCGCGGCCGACACGCCGATGGCCGGCGCGCCGCGCACGACCATCTGCCTGATGGCCTCGGCCACCTCCTCGCACGAGCGCAGCGTCAGGTACTTCTCTTCTGTGGGCAGGAGGCGCTGGTCAATCATGCGCACGCCCTCGTCCGTCCACTCGACGGTCTTAATCATCTCGGCAACACTCCCGGATTCGTTTCTGACGTTTCGGAGGACGGGGTATCTTACGGGACGAGTCGGGCGGCGGGCAAACGGCCGGCGGGGCAGGAAGTTTCGGGTTACGAGTTAAAGGCATTTTTGATTTTGGATTTTCGATTTGCGATTGAGGAAAGCGGCGCTGCCGCCAATCGCAAATCAAAAATCGCCAATCTAAAATTGCCTTGACTCGTAACCCGAAACTCGTAACTCGAAACTTCTTTGCCGGTCAGTCGGCGCGGGGGTGTACGTCAGCCCTCGTCAGGAAGCCGCCGATGAGGAAGACGATCCCGAGCAGGATGTGCACGAGGTGATCCATCGAAGCGAGTTCGAGCGAACCGGGGAGCACGGCGAGCAGGCTCGAATCGCCGCTCCCGTGGTGGCCCGCCGGCACGCCGGCCACCGTGTGCGACCCGGCCCCGCCGGCGAGGAAGCCTGCCACGCCGAGCAGCAGGTAGACGACGCCGAAGACGATGCAGAACAGCCGCGCCCCCGAGAGCGTCCCGGCGAAGCCGAAGTAGAGGGCGAGCGCGCCCGAGATGATGTGGACGAG
>DASZKF010000274.1:0-24910 GCA_035947355.1 Pyrinomonadaceae bacterium
TCCTTCGAGTTTCGAGTTTCGGGTTGCGGGTTTCGAGTTTCGAGTTCGCGGCTCCGAGCTTGAGATTGACGAGGAAGAAGTCGTTCTTAACTCGAACCTCGAAACTCGAAACTTAAGCCTGCGCGCGGGCGCGCAGGCGCAAGGCGTTGAGCTTGATGAAGCCCTCGGCGTCGCGCTGGTCGTAGACCGAGTCGGCCTCGAAGGTGGCGAGGCGCTCGCGGTAGAGGGTGTGCGGAGAGCGGCGGCCGACGACCGTCACGCCTCCGCGGTAGAGCTTGAGGCGCACCTCGCCGGTCACGTTCTGCTGCGTCTCTTCGATCACCTTGCGCATCAACTCCGACTCGGGCGCGAACCAGAAGCCGTAGTAGACGCTCTCGGCGAACTTGAGGCTCAGCGTGTCGCGCAAGCGCAAGACCTCCCGGTCGAGCGTGATGGATTCGAGCGCGCGGTGCGCCGCGTGCAGAATCGTCACGCCCGGCGTCTCGTAGACGCCGCGCGACTTCATCCCGACGAAGCGGTTCTCGACCAGGTCAACCCGGCCGACGCCATGCGCCCCGCCCAGCCGGTTCAAAGTTTCCAGCAGCGCGACCGCGCCGAGCGCCTCGCCGTTGACACTGACAGGCGCGCCCTGCCCGAAGCCTATACGGACGTACTCGGCCTCGGCCTTAGCACTCTCCGGCGCGGTCGTCATCTGGAAGATGTCCGCGGGCGGCTCGGCCCAGGGGTCTTCGAGGATGCCGCCCTCGTAGGAGACGTGCATCAGGTTGCGGTCGGTCGAGTAGGGCTTCTCGGCCGTCGCCGTCACGGGGATGTTATTCTCCTTCGCGTAGGCGATGAGGTCGCTGCGCCCCTTGAACTCCCACTCGCGCCAGGGCGCGACGACGCGGATGTCCGGTTCGAGCGCGTAGTAGGTCAGCTCGAAGCGCACCTGGTCGTTGCCCTTCCCCGTCGCCCCGTGCGCCACGGCGTCCGCGCCCTCGCGCCGCGCGATCTCGATCTGGCGCTCGGCGATGACGGGCCGCGCCAAGGAAGTGCCGAGCAGGTAGACGCCCTCGTAGACCGCGTTGGCCTTGACCGCCGGCCAGACGTAGCCCTCGACGAACTCGCGCCGCAAGTCCTCGACGTAGAGCTTCGACGCGCCCGTCCGCAGCGCCTTCTCTTCGAGCCCCGCCAGCTCCTCGCCCTGCCCCACGTCCGCGCAGTAACAGACCACCTCGCACCCGTACCGCGCCCGCAGCCAGTGCAGCATCACCGACGTGTCCAGCCCGCCCGAATACGCCAAAACTATTTTCCTGACGCCCTCCGCCACCGCGCCTCCTCGAAAGTTCAAAGTTTCAAGTTCAAGGTTTCAAGTTTCGCTTTGAGTCGCCTGTCTTTAACTCGAACCTTGAAACCCTGAACTTGAAACTTTGAACTGTTTATTGAAACAGCTCCCAGACTTTCTTGACGACCGCGCGCTGCGCCTTGCGCTCGGGCACGGCGATGAAGACGGTGTCCTCGCCGGCGAGCGTGCCGACGATCTCGGGGATGGCCGCGCGGTCTATCTCGACCGCCACGGCCGAGGCCAGCCCCGGCTCGCACTTCGCGACGACGAGGCAGTCGCCCGCCGGCTCCAGCGCCAGCAGCCCCCGCGCCGCCGCGCCCCGCGGGGCCGCCGGCAGCGTATAGTGGCCGTGCTGCTTGACTACGCCCAGCTCTTCGAGGTCGCGCGAGATGCTCGACTGCGTCGCCGCCACCCCGGCGCGCTCGAGCTGCGCCGCCAACTCCTGCTGCGTCCCGACCCGCCTCGCGCGGATCAGGCTCAGAATTTTCTGCTGCCTCTTCTCCTTCTCCATACCCGGACCTGTTATGCACGTGATTTGCATAACTTGTGCATAGATGCATAAAATACCAATAAAGTTGCGCCGGGGCAAACCCCGCATTCCGGTTAACTAAAAGTACCGACAACTGTTAACTAAAAGTGCTTACATCGCTGCGACCGTACTGTTTCACGACATGTACCCAACTCACTACGATTGACTTTCCGGATTGGCACCCGATTGTAAACTTCGGCGAGCAATCTTTCGCATGACACGGCCCGATCTGTAGGGCAGTATGGCTTGACTACGAATAAAAACACAGTTGGAGGAGAAGCTGGCGTGAGGCGAGTGTCGAATCTCCGGACGAAGCGGGCTTTCGCGGGGTCAACCACTTCTCGTTTGGTGGTCGCCGGGCTTGCGCTCGTCGCTGCGCTCGCGGCGCCGGCCCGGGCGCAAGACGACCGGATGACGCCCATCGCCACGCCTTCGCAGCCCGATGCGATCGAACTCGGGACCGGCCCGCTGCCCGGTGCGAAGAACCCGGAGTCCTGGCATATCCAGTACGGCAGCCGGTTCGCGCGCAATGTAACGGTTGCGACGCTGACACCCTTTCTGCCGGATCCCGCCAAGGCGAGCGGCGCCGCCGTCGTCGTCGCGCCCGGCGGCGGTTTCCGCACCTTGTCCATGGAAAATGAAGGCTGGGATGTCGCCCGCGCACTAGCGGAAAGGGGCGTCGCCGCGTTCGTCCTCAAGTATCGTTTGAACCAGACCCCGGCGGACATGCCGGGGTTCGAGCGGTCCATGCGGGAGATGTTTTCGGCGACAGCGCGGCCGCCGCGCCCCGACCCTGAGAGGGCGATGGCCGGTCTCGCTCCGCAGATCGCCGACGCCCGCGCGGCGTTCGCGCTGATCCGGAAGCGTTCTGCCGAGTGGCGCGTCGATCCCCGCCGGATCGGCATGGT
This sequence comes from Pyrinomonadaceae bacterium, assembly GCA_035947355.1. GTDB lineage: Bacteria > Acidobacteriota > Blastocatellia > Pyrinomonadales > Pyrinomonadaceae > QHXN01. Next base: position 2,762 of record DASZKF010000274.1, read on the forward strand.
TGGCTTTTCCGCCGGCGCGATGCTGACATTGGCGACCACGCTCGCGGGCGAGGATGCGAAGCCGGCCTTCATCGGCAACATCTACGGTCCTCTCGCGCCGGTCACCGTGCCGTCCGACGCGCCGCCGTTGTTCATCGCCCTCGCCGCCGACGACCCTTTCTTCGCGAACAGCGGCTACGGGCTCGTCGATAGCTGGAGGGCAGCGAAGCGCCCCGTCGAATTCCATCTTTATGAACGGGGTGGCCATGGCTTCGGGATGTATCCGAAGGAGACGACGAGCACCGGTTGGTTCGAAGCCTTTGTGCGCTGGATCGGGATGCACGGCATGCTGAAGCCGGCAGCATCAGGGAGCGGCGGTACCGCGAACTAGGCTGCCACGCAATAGTGCTGCTCGTCCGGGCCGGATGCGTTGCAAAGATTATTTTCAAGCGCAGAAGTGCTTCGAGTGCCTTTCGCTAAGCGTCGATCCCGAACAGGCTTCGGACGAACTTCGCCTGCCCCGCCGCGTCTCTGCTGTCTAACCTTTTTAAGCTGATTTTCCTCATCATTCAGCATGATTAATTCCTTTGCGGGCCCATCTTACTTGTCATATAACCCGAGAAATATTTCCTACAACAGCACCTGAAGTTCATCTACAATGCCCGCGCTTGCCGGTTGCTCGTAAGGGACAATCCGCCGGCAAACGGTTCCCCTCGATTTCATGATTTGCGACCGGGCTTTGCCGAACGGGGCAGGGTCTCAAAATGTCTCATGTCTCCGGAGCTGAACAGATGGTCTCGACACCGGCTTCACAAATCATCGCCGACCTTCACCGCCTGACACGCCGGCCTTCCGGCGGGCAGAGTCTCGTCAATGCGGCGCAGTTTTTTTTCCACTTGCTTCGCCCTTCCACTCACGGTTCGGGCCGAAAGGGTTCACTCGTCATGCGCGCACTGTTTTTCTGTCTCGCCCTGATAGCTGCGGGTCTGGTCGCCCCGCCCGCGGCCGCGCAGAAGGTCGAATTGTCTATCGACGCTTCAAAGGCCGGTGCGAAGATCGACCGCCAAATCTTCGGCCAGTTCGCCGAGCACCTCGGCAAAGGCGTTTACGAGGGCGTCTGGGTCGGCCCGGGCTCGCCCATCCCGAACACGCGCGGCATCCGCAACGACGTCGTCGCCGCGCTCAGGGCGATCAAGGTGCCTAACGTCCGGTGGCCGGGCGGCTGCTTCGCGGACGAATACCACTGGCGCAAAGGCATCGGCCCCCGGCGGCCGGAGACGCTCAACCCCAACTGGGGAGGCGTGATCGAGCCGAACACCTTCGGGACGCACGAGTTCATGGACTTCCTCGAACAGATCGGCGCCGAGGCGTTCCTCTCGGTCAACGTCGGCTCCGGCACCCCGCAGGAGGCCGCCGAGTGGCTGGAGTACCTGACGGCCGCGCAGCCGACGGCGCTGGCGAAGGAGCGCGTCGCCAACGGCCACCCCGCCCCTTACAAGATCGCCTACCTCGGCATCGGCAACGAGTCCTGGGACTGCGGCGGCAACATGACGCCCGACTACTACGTGAGCCAGCTCAAGATCTACAGCCGCTTCGTCCGAAACTTCAACCCGGCGCAGCAGGAGAAGGAGAAGATGCTCAAGATCGCCGTCGGCCCGGGCGGGGGCGAGGCGCGCTTCACCGAGTGGACCGAGGTCGTCATGAAGGCGTACCAGAACCGCCAGTGGAGCTGGGACATGGACGGGCTCTCGCTGCACAACTACACGGTCGTGAACTGGGACAAGAAGCACTCGTCCGTCGGGTTCGGCGAGGCCGAGTACGCCCAAATCCTCAAGAAAACGCTGGAGATGGAGGGCCTCATCCAGAAGCACTCGGCCATCATGGACAAGTATGACCCGCAGAAGAGGGTCGCCCTCGTCGTGGACGAGTGGGGCGCGTGGTACGCGCCGCTGCCCGGCAGCAACCCCGGCTTCCTGTACCAGCAGAACTCCTTGCGCGACGCCGTCCTGGCCGCGCTCAACCTCAACATCTTCGCCCGCCACGCCGAACGCGTGCGCATCGCCAACATCGCGCAGATGGTCAACGTTCTCCAGGCGATGATCCTCACCGACAAAGAGAAGATGATCCTGACCCCGACCTACCACGTCTTCAAGATGTACGTGCCGTTCCAGGACGCCACGTTCGTGCCGGTCGCCCTCAACGCCGGCACCTACACTCACGGCGACATCACTTTGCCGCGCGTTGATGCCGTCGCGGCTAAGGACGCGGCCGGCCGGTTGTGGCTGGCGGTCACGAATGTTGACCCCAACCGGCAGGTCGAGATTGAGGCGAGCCTGTCGGGCGTCACGGCCGCGTCGGCGGCCGGGGAGACTCTGACCGCGCCGAAAGTCGACAGCGTTAACACCTTCGACGCGCCGAACACGGTCGTGCCGAAGCCCGTCTCGGCGAAGGTACAGGGCGGGAAGCTAGCACTAAGATTGGAACCCAAGTCGGTGACCGTGATCTCAGTCGGGCAATAAGGGGGTAATTGCCCCATCAAGGCCGTCATCGAGATGTTCCCCGACTCGGCCGCACGCGCCGGGCATGAAATAGAGTCAGAGGGAGGAAACCCCGGTGAGCTTTTTAGTCTCCGGGAAGCGAAGATTTCTCGGGCGGCGCTACTATCCCTGACGCTGCTCTAGGCGGGCGTTAACGTCCGGGCGCGGTAGTCCCGACCCTCTTCCCGGCACGCATCTCAAACCACATGCTCCTCCTGCGCATACTTCTGGCGTGGTCGCTCGCACTGGCGGCGGCCCCCGCAAACGTACAGGCCGCCCGCGGGCAGGGCGGCGGGCCGGCGGCCGTGCCCCAACCTTCCCGGCAGAGGCAGCGGGGGCGCGCCGACATCGCGACCTCCCGCGGCCCCGCGCGCCTCGACCTGAACGGCGAGTGGCGTTTCCGCACGGACGCGGCGAAGCGGGGCGAGGCGCAGGGCTGGCCCGAGCGGCCGCCCGCCGACACGGAGGCGGTGCGCGTCCCTCACACCTGGAACGTCGGGAAATATGAGGACTACGAGGGCGTCGCCTGGTACTTCAAATCGTTCACGGTGCCGGGCGAGTTGCTCGGTCGGCATTTCGAATTGAACTTCGGCGCGACTTTCTACCACTCGCGCGTCTGGCTCAACGGGGCCGAGTTGGGCGGGCACGAGGGCGGGCACACGGCCTACCGGTTCGACGTCACGCCCCACCTGCGGCGCGAAAACCTCCTCGCCGTCCGGCTCGACAACATGCCGACGGCCCAGACGATTCCCGGGTGGGCCCAAAGGCTCGGGCCCGACGCCTGGTACGACTGGTGGCACTACGGCGGCATCGTGCGCGACGTGTGGCTCAGCGCGACCGGCCCAGCCATCCTGAGACGGCAGCAGATACGCACGAGGGTCGCGGGGGGCGCCGCCGAAGTCACGAGCCGCGTCTTCCTCGAAAACTTCTCGCCCGGGCGACTCCCGGCGCGCCTGCTGATTCGCGCCGTCCCGGACGGGGGCGGCCCGGCGGTCGCGACCGCCGAGGCGAACGTCACGCTCAGGCCGGGCGCGCAGGAGCAGGCGCTCGCGCTCCGCATCGAGAACGTCAAGCTCTGGCACTTCGACCGCCCCAACCTCTACCGCATGGAGGCCGAGCTGCGCGACGCCGGAGGGGAGTTGCTCTCGACGCTCGACGACACCTTCGGCGCGCGCACGCTGGAGCTGCGCGACCGGGGGCTCTACCTCAACGGCGAGCGCGTGCGGCTGTCGGGCCTGACGCGCCACGAGGACTCGCCGTGGGAGGGGCTGGCCGAGACGCGCGGCACCATCCGCCAGGACTACGACGCGCTCAAGGAGTTGCAGACGACCCTCACGCGGCCCGTCCACTACCCGCAGCACCCGGACGTGCTCGACTATTGCGACCGCAACGGCATCCTGCTCGTCCCCGAGATACCCATCTGGCAGTTCAACGAGCGGCAGCTCTCCGACCCGAAGGTGGTCGCGCTCGCGCGGAAGATGATGCGCGAGATGATCGAGCAGGACTACAACCACCCGAGCATCATGGGCTGGAGCGTCTGCAACGAGAGTGAGACCTTCACCGCGGGCGGCCGCGCCTACGTGCGCGCCCTGAAGGAGATGATTGATGAGCTCGCCCCCGACCGCTTTGTCACCTTCGCCGACGACGGCCTCCCGGGCCTGAAGCGTGCCGAGGACAGCGCCTCCGCCTTCGTGGACTTCATCATGTGGAACCAGTATTTCGGCACCTGGGCGGGCCCGGCGGCCCTCCTGCCTGAGACGGTCGAGCGGGTCGGCCGGATGTTCCCCGACAAGATGATCGTCATCTCCGAGTTCGGCGCGGCCGGCATCTTCGCGCGCGACAAGGTGCGCGGCGACGAGCTGCGGCGGCGCATCATGCGCGACCAGACGGCGCTCTTCAGCAGGCACGACTTCATCGGCGGCCTGATCTTCTGGTGCTACCAGGACTACAAGTCGCACCGAAACCTGCGCCCGGGCATGGACAAAGGGTTCGTGGAGATGGGCGTCGTGGACGAGCACCGCCAGCGCTACCCTTCATTCGAACTCTGGAAGGAGTTGAACGCCCCCGCCCGGATCAGCGTGGACTGGAGCCCGCTGACGACCTACACGCCGCCCGCGGGTTTCCGTGCGCGGGTCGAGCGGCGCGGCGCGGACGAGATACCTTCTTATGCGCTGAGGGGCTACAGGCTCGCGTGGGAGGTCACCGACCACGACGGGCGAAAGGTCGCGGGCGGCGAGCAGGAGCTGCCCGAGGTCGGCGCGCCCTTCACGGTCGAAGGGAAGTGGTCAGCGCCCGCCACGAGGGCCGTGACGCTCCGCCTGAGACTCTACCGTCCGACGGGCTTCCTCGCACAGGAGAAGACGCTGGAGTGGTGGCAGCCGCTCAGCGGCGGCTGAGAGACGGGAGATGAGTCCGGAGCCTGACGCCACAATCGAGTGTGAGAGCCGGGCTGCCGCTAAGCACCGGCTGAAACAGACTGCCCCATCAACACTTCCCCGCCGAGTGTGCATCCCGGGGGGTGACGTTACTGGACGAACAGCTCCGCGCCGCGCGCCAGCGGCTCAATAAATGGTCAACGACATGGCTATCAAACTTTTCCGCAGAGGCTCACGCGCCGCCGCGCTCGCGCTCTGCCTCGTCGTCGTCAGTTCGCCCGTCTCCGCGCAGGTGCCGCAAGCCGACGGACGCGCGCCGTACCTCGACCCGAGCCTACCCTTAGACCGGCGCGTCGCAGACCTCGTCTCGCGGATGACGCTCGAAGAGAAGGTCTCGCAGATGATGAACGCCGCGCCCGCCATCCCGCGCCTCGGCATCCCCGAGTACGACTGGTGGAACGAGGCGCTGCACGGCGTCGCCTTCTCCGGCACGGCGACCGTCTTCCCGCAGGCCATCGGGCTGGGCGCGACCTTCAACCCGCGGCTCGTCCGTTCCGTCGCCGAAGTCATCTCGACGGAGGCGCGCGCCAAGTACCACGAGGCGCAGCGGCAGGGCAACCGCGCGCGCTTCCACGGCCTGACCCTCTGGTCGCCGAACATCAACATCTTCCGCGACCCGCGCTGGGGGCGCGGCCAGGAGACCTACGGCGAAGACCCTTACCTGACGGGCCGGCTCGGGGTCGAGTTCGTCAAGGGGCTTCAGGGCGACGACCCGAAGTACCTGAAGGCCGTCGCGACGCCGAAGCACTACGCGGTGCACTCCGGCCCCGAGCCCGAGCGCCACCGCTTCGACGCCGCCGCGACGGAGCGCGACATGCGCGAGACCTACCTGCCGGCCTTCCGCGCCACGGTCATAGAGGCGAAAGCCGGCTCCGTCATGTGCGCCTACAACCGCGTCAACGGCGAGCCGGCCTGCGCCAGCACGCGCCTGCTCGGCGACATCCTGCGCGGCGAGTGGGGCTTTACCGGCTACGTGGTCTCCGACTGCGGCGCCATCGACGACATCTTCCGGCGCCACCTCTTCGTCAAGACCCCCGAGGAAGCCTCGGCCCTTGCTGTGAAGCGTGGCACCGACCTCGAATGCGGCGACGTCTACCGCGCGCTCGTCGCGGCCGTGAAACAGGGGCAGATTTCCGAAGGCGAGATCGACACGGCCGTTAAACGTCTGTTTGAGGCGCGCTTCCGTTTAGGGATGTTCGACCCGCCCGAGCTGGTGAAGTACGCGCGGATACCCTTCTCCGAGAACGACTCGCCCGCGCACCGCCGGCTCGCGCTCGAAGCGGCGCGCGAGTCAATCGTGCTGCTGAAGAACGAGAAGAACCTGCTGCCGCTCCGCAAGGACTTGCAGACTATCGCCGTCATCGGCCCGAACGCGGATGATGCGCAGGTGCTGCTCGGCAACTACCACGGCCAGCCCTCGCGCTCCACCACGCCGCTCGCGGGCATCCGCCAGAAAGTCTCGCCGCGGACGAAGGTGCTCTACGCGCAGGGGACGCCGCTAATGGAGTTTTCGGGCGTCCCCGTCCCCGCTTCGGCGCTCCGCGACCTGAAGGCGGAGTTCTTCGCGAACCGTAAGCTCGAAGGCGCACCCGTGTTGACGCGCGACGAAAAGGCCGTGGACTTCGACTGGGGCATGTCCGGCCCGGCGCCAGGCGTCTCGGCCGACGACTTCTCGGCGCGCTGGACGGGCAAGCTCGTGCCGGCCGTCTCGGGCAAGTACCGCCTCGGCGCGACCGCCGACGACGGCCTGCGCGTCTACCTCGACGGGAAGTTGATCGTGGAGGACTGGACCGAGCACGCGCCGACGACGCGGACGGGCGAGGTCACGCTCGAAGCGGGCAGGAGCTACGACCTCAAGTTTGAGTATTTCGAGGGGCGCATCGGGGCCGTGGCGAAACTCGTCTGGCAGCCGCCCGCGTTACAGACGACCGGCTCTCCCTACGCTGAGGCGGTGGACGCGGCGAAGCAGGCGGACGCGGTCGTGCTCGTCCTCGGCATCTCGGCGCAGCTCGAAGGCGAGGAGATGAACGTGACCGAACCCGGCTTCGCGGGCGGCGACCGCACAAACATCAACCTCCCCGCGCGCCAGGAGGGACTGCTCAAGGCCGTCGCCGCGACGGGCAAGCCGGTCGTGCTTGTGCTCATGTCCGGGAGTGCGCTCGCGGTCAACTGGGCCGACGCCCACGTTGGGGCCATCATGCAGGCCTGGTACCCGGGCGAGGAGGGCGGCACTGCCGTCGCCGACGTGCTCTTCGGCGACTACAACCCTGCGGGGCGCCTGCCGGTCACCTTCTACAAGTCGGTCGAACAACTGCCGCCGTTCGAGAGCTACGCGATGGAAGGGCGCACCTACCGCTTCTTCAAGGGACAGCCGCTCTACCCGTTCGGCCACGGCCTCAGTTACACGCGCTTCATATACTCGGGGCTCAAAGTCTCGGCGGCGCGCGTGCCGCCGACGCAGAGCGTGACGGTGAGCGCCACGGTCGAGAACGCGGGGCGCGTCGAGGGCGACGAGGTCGTGCAGTTCTACGTCACGGACGTAGAGGCGTCGGTGCGCGCGCCCGTGCGTTCGCTGGCGGGCGTCGAGCGCGTGCGCCTCAAGCCGGGCGAGAAGCGAGTGGTGAGCTTCTCGGTTGACCCGCGCCAGCTCACCGTCATCCGTGACGACGGCCGCGCGTTCGTTGAGCCGGGCGAGTTCAGGGTCAGTGTCGGCGGCAAGCAGCCCGGCTTCAAGGGCACAGCCGACGCGGCGACGACCTCGTTCGTGGAGGGGCGCTTCACGGTCGCGGGGGCGCCGGCTGAGGTGAAGCGCTGACAGTATCAGCCCTGGCCCTGCCCGGGCCGGTTTTCGGCAAACTCTGTGGCGTCGGCGGCATGAGTTGACGCCATCACGGCCAAATGTGCCTGTGCTTTTACAGAATTGCCGAACTCGGACGCACTTCGCTGCTCCAAACGCGGGTATAAGGGTGGCCTTTATTAAGGTCATTCCCTTATCCCGTTAAGTCCGGCAGGTCACCAGGTTCTGGTAGGATTGTAGGAAGTTTTAGTTAACGTGTACCCTCTGTAGGTAGATTTAGTTAATGAACTTCGACAGCGATTTTCCTTCTGAGTTGCCACCTGATTTAGTCTTTCCAAAGAGTTACAGAAACACGCTTGTAGGTAGATTTAGTTAACCGGAGTCGCGGGGCGGCGGCGCGCGGAATTTTCCGGGCCGCCGTAGAATGCGGCCGGGGGCTGAGGGGCGATGAGCGAATCGAAAAACCTTTGGGGCGGGCGCTTCCGCGGCGCGACGGACGAGGGGTTCGCGCGCTTCAACCGCTCGTTCGGCTTCGACCGCAGGCTGTTCGAAGCGGACGTGCGCGCGAGCCTCGCGCACTGCGAGGGGCTGCGGGCCGCGGGCGTCGTCTCGGACGAGGAGGCCGGCCGGATCGCCGACGGCCTGCGCGAGCTGCTCGCGCGCGCCGGGCGCGAGGGCGCGGCCTTCTTCGAGGACGAGTCGGCGGAGGACGTGCACTCCTTCATCGAGGCGCGGCTCGTCGAGCTTGCGGGCGACGCGGGCCGCAAGCTCCACACGGGCCGGAGCCGCAACGACCAGGTGGCGACGGCGCTCCGCCTCTGGCTGCGCGAAGAGATAGACCGCATCGGCGCGGCGGGGCGCGGGGTGCAGGCGGCACTACTTGATTTGGCCGAGGCGCATTCGGACGCGGTCATCCCCGGCTACACGCACCTCCAGCGCGCGCAGCCCGTGCTGTGGCCGCACTGGTGCCTGGCCTACTTCGAGATGCTCGCGCGCGACCGCGAGCGGATGCACGACGCGCGGCGGCGCGTGAACGTCCTCCCGCTCGGGTCGGCGGCGCTGGCCGGGACGGGGCACGCCGTAGACCGAGGGGCGCTGGCGCGCGCCCTCGGCTTCGACGCGGTCTCGCGCAACAGCCTCGACGCCGTCAGCGACCGGGACTTCTGCGTCGAGTTCGCGGCCGCCTGCTCGCTCGTCATGGCGCACCTCTCGCGCCTCGCCGAAGACCTCATCATCTATTCGACGGCCGAGTTCGGCTTCGTCGAGTTCTCCGACGCGGTGGCGACGGGGTCGAGCCTGATGCCGCAGAAGAAGAACCCGGACGCGCTCGAACTCGTCCGCGGCAAGTCGGCCCGCGTCTTCGGCGACACGCTCGCGCTCCTGACGATGCTCAAGGGGCTGCCGCTCGCCTACAACAAGGACATGCAGGAGGACAAGGAGGCGGTCTTCGACGCGGCCGACACGACGCGGGCCTCGCTCGAAGTGGCGGCGACGGTGCTCCGCAACCTCCGCCTGCGCGAGGGGCGCGCGCGCGACGCGGCCGTGGTCGGCTACCTGAACGCGACCGAGCTGGCCGACTACCTCGTCCGCCGCGGCCTCCCCTTCCGCGAGGCGCACGAGGCCGCGGGCCGCGCCGTCCTCTACGGGCTGGGCAAGGGGCTGGAGCTGCACGAGCTGGAACTCGAAGAGCTGCGCCAGTTCTCTCCGCTCGTCGGCGAGGACGTGTACGACGCGCTCTCGCTCGAACAGACCCTCCGCGCCAAGTCGCAGCCCGGGGGCACCTCGCCCGCCCGCGTCGCCGAGGCCCTCGCCGCGGCCCGCGCCTCCCTAAGTGAAATGATGAATGCGGAATGATGAATGATGAATGTGATGAAGGCTGCGTGGTCACATTCATCATTCATCATTCCGCATTCATCATTTTCCTAACGCCCGCGCCTGCGTCGGCGCTGCGGCGTCGGGGTCGGCGTCGGGGTCGGCGGGGCGAGCTGGTCGGGCGTGATGCGCCGCTCGACGGCGTGGACGCCGTGGTCGCCGATGCGGACGATGATGACCGGCTTGACGGCGTCGCGGGCCGAGTTGAATGTGACTATGCCGGTGACGCCGGGGAAGTCGCGCGTGGCGGCGAGCGCGTCGCGCACGGCCGCGCGTTCGAGCGCGGGCGCGCGGGCGCAGGCGTCGAGCAGGATGCGCGCCGCGTCGTAGGCGGTGGCGGCGAAGGCGTCGGGCTGCGCGTTGAAGAAGCGGCGGTAGTCCTCGACGAAGCGGCGCACGAGCGGGTCGGGGTCGTCGGCCGAGAAGTGGCTGGAGAAGTAGTCGCCGACGAGGGCGTCGCCGCCGATCTCGTAGAGGCGGGGCGAGGCCCAGCCGTCGCCGCCGACGAGCGGGGCCGCGATGCCGAGCTGCGCCGCCTGCCGCGCGAGCAGCCCGGCTTCGAGGTAGTAGCCGGGGACGAAGACGACGTCGGGCCGGGCCGCGCCGATCTCGCCGAGCTGCGAGCGGAAGTCGGCCGCGCCCGACGCGTAGAAGGCCGTGAGCACGACCTCGCCGCCGCGGCGCGTGAACTCCTCGCGGATGAAGCGCGCCAGCTCGGTCGAGTAAGGCTGGCCGGCGTCGAGGAGGAAGGCGGCGCGGCGCGCGTTCAGGGTGCGGAAGGCGAAGTCGGCGATGGCCGCGCCCTGGAGCGGGTCCGTGTAGCAACTGCGGAAGACGTAGTCGCCGCGCGCCGTGACCTCCGGGTTGGTCGAGGAGGGCGTGAGCATCGGAACGCCGGCGGCCTGGGCGATGCTGCCCGCGACGAGCGAGCGCGAGCTGACGACCTCGCCCAGGAGCGCGTGCACCTGCGCCTCTTCGACCAGCGCGCGTACGACCCGCCCGGTCTCCTCCGCGTCCGAGCGCGTGTCGCGGAAGATCAGCTCGACCCTCCGGCCCGCGACCCCGCCCGTCGCGTTGGCCTCCTCGACGGCCATCCGGATGCCGTTCATCGCCGACAGCCCGTACTGCCCCGTGTCGCCCGTCAGGGACATGAAGGCCCCGATCCTCACGCGCTCCGGCGCGCGCACGACCACGTCGCCGCCCTCCGCGCCGCCCCCGCGCGTGCGCCCGCACCCGGCCGCGAGCAGCGCCGCCAACGTCAGCAGTACGTGGATCGCCGGTCTCAGCATTATCCTCGACGGCGACGATTCTACCACCCGCCGGCCGGCGCGACGCCAGGGCGGCGGGGCGCGGGGCCGACCGCACGACTACCTACGGATTTCCGATCTTCTACGCTTCCGGAAAGCGAGGGTTCGGCCGCGCCCCGGCGGTTCATTTTTCGACGATGAACCCGCCGCCCTTCCAGGCGAGGTTGTAGAGCTTCCGCCCACGCTGCCTGTAACCCTCGCCCGCGACTTTTTTATACTCGTAGACCCGACGGTCGTCCCGTAGCGCGGCAGCTCGTAAACTTTATCCTCACCGTACCCCGGCACGACCTGCCTCCCGACGTCGCGCCACCTGCCGCCCGCGTATTCGAGGAAGTAAGAGTTTTCGCCGTCCTCGAAGGCGGTGGTCAGCCCGACCAGGTACGTGCCGTCCGGGCGCTTGAAGAGGGCCATGTGGAAACAGCTCTGCGCCCCGTCGCAGCCGCCCCTCATGTAGCCGTTGGCGGCGTCCTCGACTTCGAGGTAGCGCCTCAGGTAATCGGCGCGGGCCTCGTCGCAGTTCTTCTCCGTCGGGTCGGCCGCGCAGCCTTCGAGCGCGAAATACTTCTGCGGCAGCAACTCGAAGAACTCGCGGACGGTTCGCGGCTGCCTGTTCTGCGCGCCCGAAAACGCGCCCGGCAGCGCGAGCCAAGCGACGGCCGCCAGAACCGGGCCGAGCAGTTTTCTTAACATTTCTTCGTACCTGTACGGAGTATGGTTTCGGCCGGCGGCGGGGAGTTCACTCGCCGAGGTAGGCTTCCTTGATGCGGGGGTCGGCGGCGAGTTCCTTCGAGGGGCCTTCCATGACGATGCGGCCGGTCTCCAGGACGTAGGCGCGGTCGGAGTGGCCGAGGGCGGCGTGCGCGTTCTGCTCGACGAGGAGGATGGTGGTGCCCTTGGCGCGGATCTCCTCGATGGCCTCGAAGATGGTGTGGACGACGAGCGGGGCGAGGCCCAGGGAGGGCTCGTCCAAGAGCAGGAGGCGGGGCCGGGACATCAGGGCGCGGGCCATCGCGAGCATCTGCTGCTCGCCGCCCGAGAGCGTGCCGGCCTTCTGCGACTCGCGCTCCTTGAGGCGTGGGAAGAGGCGGAAGCCGTTCTCCATGTCCTCGGCGATCTGCCGCTTGTCCTTCTTCAGGTACGCCCCCATCTGGAGGTTCTCGCGCACCGTCAGGTTGGCGAAGACGCCGCGGCCCTCGGGCGACATGGCGATGCCGCGGGCGACCAGGCGGTGGGTGGGCGCGCCGCTGATCTCCTCGCCCTCGAAGATGACGCGCCCCTCGCGCGGCGCGAGCAGCCCCGTGATCGTGCGCAGCGTCGTCGTCTTCCCCGCCCCGTTCGCGCCGATCAGCGTGATGACCTCGCCCTGCTCGACGTGCATCGAGACGCCCTTCAGCGCGTTGATCGCGCCGTAGCTCACGGAAATGTTCTCAAGCGTCAACATAAAAGCAGTAGACAGTAGTCAGTAGTCAGTAGACAGTAGGAAGACCTTCGGTGTCGGATGGTTCGGGTGTCAGCGTCAGCAGTCTCAGCGCGGGGCGCTACTGACTACTGTCTACTAATCCCCCAGGTACGCCTCGATGACCTTCGGGTCGTTCCTGATCTCTTCGGGGAGGCCGAGGGCGATGGACTTGCCGTAGTCCACGACCTGGATGCGCTCGCAGACGCCCATCACGACCTTCATGTTGTGCTCGACGAGCAGGATGGTCAGGTCGAAGCGGTCGCGTATCTGGCGGATCAGGTTCAGGAGGTCGTCCTGCTCCGAGGGGTTCATGCCGGCCGCCGGCTCGTCGAGGAGCAGGAGGCGGGGGCGCGTCGCCAGCGCGCGGACGATCTCCAGGCGGCGCTGGTTGCCGTAAGGCAGGCTCGTCCCGCCCTCGTCGCGGAAGCGCGCGAGGTCGAAGATTTCCAGAAGCTCCAGGCAGAAGTCGCGGTGCTCGCGCTCGTCGCGCGCGTAGCGGGGCGTGCGCACGACGGCGTCGAAGAGGTTCTGCCGCGCGTGGAGGTGGCAGGCCGTCATCACGTTCTCAAGCACCGTCATGCCGGGGAAGAGCCGTATGTTCTGGAAGGTGCGCGAGACGCCGCGCCGCGCGATCTCGTAGGGCCGCAGCCCGTCCACGCGCTTGCCGCGGAAGAAGATTCGGCCCGAGGTCGGCTTGTAGACGCCGGTCAGGAGGTTGAAGATGGTCGTCTTGCCCGCGCCGTTCGGCCCGATGAGGCCGTAGATTTCGCCGGGCCGCACGGCCATGTCGAGCTCGTTGACGGCGACGAGGCCGCCGAAGCGGATCGTCGCCTTCTCGGTGCGCAGGACGTGGCCGCTCTCGTCGGCCACCTCCTTCGAGCGCGCCGTGCGCGCCAGCTCCGTGACGACGCCCTCCTGCTTGAGCGGCTCGGGCGCGGGCAGGTTCGACTGGCTCATCTCTTCTCCACCCCCTTGATCACGTCCTCGCCCGCCTCGTGCGAGACCGTCCGCGCCGGCCGCTCGTCAATCGGCACGCCCCCGCCCGCGCCGACCGCCTCGTCGCCCTCGGGCCGCTTCTGCGCGCGCCGCAGCCAGTTGAAGCCGAACTCGCGCTCGCCGAGGACGCCCTGCGGGCGCGTCAGCATGATGAGGATGAGGAGCGCCGAGTAGATGACGAGGCGCAGGTCTGCGAAGTTGAAGCCGCCGACGGTCGGGAGCAGCCGGAGGAACTCGGGGAGCACCGTGATGACGACCGCGCCCAGCACCGACCCCGTGATCGAGCCCATCCCGCCGAGCACGATCATGATGATGATCTCGAAGGAGCGGATGAAGGTGAAGTCGGCGGTCGAGAGGAACTTCGTGTAGTGGCCGAAGAGCGCCCCGGCGATGCCGGCGAACATCGACCCGACGACGAACGAGAGCACCTTGTAGCGCGTCGAGTTGATGCCCATCGCCTCGGCCGCCAGCTCGTCCTCGCGTATCGAGATCAGCGCCCGGCCCGTGTCGGAGCGGACGATGTTGTGGACGACGATGATGGTGATGACGGCGAACGACCCGACCCAGAGGAAGTCGGTCTCGCCCGGCACGGTGAAGCCGGTCGCGCCGCCGACCACGTCCATGTTGAGGATGACGATGCGGATGATCTCGGCAAAACCCAGCGTGACGATGGCGAGGTAGTCGCCGCGCAGCCGCAAGGAAGGGACGCCGACGACGAGGCCGGCCAAGCCCGCCACGACGGCCCCGACCGCGATCGCCAGCAGGAAGACGAGGAAGCCCGCCGCCGCCTCGCCGACCGCGCCCGAGAGCTGCCGCTCCCACGCCTGCCCGTGGTAGACCGTCAGGTAGGCCGAGGCGTAGGCCCCGATCGCCATGAACCCGGCGTGCCCGATGGAGAACTGCCCCGTGAAGCCGTTGATGAGGTTTAAGGAGACGGCGAGGATGACGTTGACGCCCGCCAGCATTAGGACGTGCGCCCAGTAGCGCGGCACGCCGAAGCCGAACAGCCCCTCGGCGCTCAACAGCGCGTTGACGACGACGATGGCGACGACGACCACGGCCGCCGCCGCGGCCCGTTTGGCGAAGCTAGGCATAAGATTCGAGTTTCAAGTTTCTAGTTTCAAGTTTCTAGTTGGAGACAGCCTTAACTTGAAACTTGAAACTCGAAACTCGAAACTTTTTATACTTTTTCCTGCACGGTCGTGCCGAGCAGGCCCGCGGGGCGGAAGAGGAGCACGAGAATCAGGATCGCGAAGGCGACGGCGTCGCGGTACGTCGAGGGGATTCCGACGAGCTGGCCGTAGCCGACGACGAGCGTCTCGGCCGCGCCGATCAGCAGCCCGCCCAAAACCGCGCCGGGGATGTTTCCGATGCCCCCGAGCACGGCCGCGACGAACGCCTTGAGGCCCGTGATGATGCCCATCAGCGGGTAGATGGTCGGGTTGTACTGCGCCGTCAGGACGCCGCCGGCGGCCGCCAGGGCGGAGCCGAGCGCGAAGGTGAAGACGATGATGGCGTCGGTGTTGATGCCCATCAGCTTCGCCGAGTTGAGGTTGAAGGAGACGGCGCGCATCGCGGTGCCGACCTTCGTGTGGTAGACGATCCACTCCAGGAGCACCATCAGCGCGACGGAGACGCCGAAGATGAGCAGTTGTGTGCTGTCGATTGTGGCCCTGCCAAAGAGTGCATACTGCTTATTCTCCACGAGGCTGGGGAAGGCGCGCGGCGCGTTGCCGAAGATGACGACGCCGAGGTTCTCGATCAGGAGCGAGACGCCGATGGCCGTGATCAGCGTCGTCATGCGCGCGTACTTGCGCACCGGCTTGTAGAAGAAGCGCTCGATAGCCATGCCGATGACGGCCGCCGCCGCCATCGACCCGACGAGCGTCACCCCGAGGCCGACGAGCGAAGGCTCGGCCGCAAACCCCAGCCCGTGCGCCAGGAAGAAGCCGACGAAGGCCCCGATCATGTAGACGTCGCCGTGGGCGAAGTTGATGAGGCGGAGGATGCCGTAGACCATCGTGTAGCCGAGCGCGATGAGCGCGTAGATCGAGCCGATGGTCAGGCCGTTGATGAGCTGCTGTACGAAGGTGTCCATACCGCCTCGGGCTTGAAGGTCAGAACGGTTCCGTGTCCCGCGCCGCGGCGGGCGGGCTCCTCGGCCGGGGCTCGCCTACCCGGCCGGGGCCGCCGCCGTCTCGCCGCCTGAGGGCTGGATGGTCTCCTTGTAGATGAACTTGCGGTCGCGCAGCTCGAAGACGACCGCCGGCTTCACGGCGTCGCGGTTCTCGTTGATGCTGATCGAGCCGGTCACGCCGGCGAAGCCTTTGGTCTGCGCGATGGCGTCGCGCAGTTTGGCCGGGTCGGTCGAGCCGGCCCGCTTGATGGCGTCGGCCAGGACGTTCATCGCGTCGTAGGCGAGGGCGGCGATGGCGTCCGGGTCGGTGCCGCCGTAGCGCCTGCGGTAGGCGTCAACGAACTTCTTGATGGCCGGCGAGGGGTCGTCAATCGAGTAGTGGTTGACCATGTAGGCGCCGTTTAAGGCCGCGCCGCCCAAGTCCCAGAGCTGCGGCGCGTCCCAGCCGTCGCCGCCGAGCAGCGGGGCCTTGATGCCGAGTTCTTTCGCCTGCTTGGCGATGACGCCGACCTGGCCGTAGTAGCCGGGGACGAAGATCACGTCCGGGTTGGCGGCGCGGATGGCCGTGAGCTGCCCCTTGAAGTCCGCGTCGGTCTGCGTGTAGGTCTGCCGCTCGACGATCTGGCCGCCCGACCCGGTGAACTCCTGCACGAAGTACTGGCTCATGCCCTTCGAGTAGTCGGAGTTGAAGTCGCCGAGGATGGCGGCCCGCTTCGCCTTCAGGGTGTTGGCGGCGAACTTGGCGGCGACCGCGCCCTGGAAGTCGTCGGTGAAGCAGACGCGGAAGATGTAGTCGCCGACCTGCGTCACCCGCGGGTTGGTCGAGGAGGGCGTGATCATCGGGATCTTCGCCTCCTGCGCCTTGGGCGCGGCGGCGAGGCTGTTGGTCGAGGCGACCTCGCCGAGGATGGCGTGCACCCGGTCCTGGTTGATCAGCTTGGTGACGACGGTCGCGGCCTGCGCGGGCTGCCCCTGGTCGTCCTCGATGACGTACTCAATCTTGCGGCCGCCTATCCCGCCCGCCGCGTTCAGCTCTTCGATCGCCATCAGGGCGCCGTTCTTCGTGGATTGCCCGAAGCTGGAGGTCTGCCCCGAGAGGTCGCCGTAGATGCCGACTTTGATCGGGCCGCCGTCGCCCGCGCCCCCTCCGCCGCCGCGCCGTTCGCAGGCGGAAGAGGCGACGACGAGGGCGAGCGATACGAGTGTGATGATGGTGCGTTTCATGTCTGGACCTCGCAGAAGAGTTGTTCGAGCGGGCCGCGGGCGGAGGCGTGCGCGCCACGCGCACGCCTTCCCCGGCGACGATTCGCAGTCAGGTTTTGTTCAGCACTTCCGACCAGGGGCCGCTGGGGTGTTCGAGCCCCGCCGTTTAGGTTTGTCAGGATAACGCGCGCATTATTACAGCATTAGCGCCCGGTGTCGAGTGCCCGCCGCCAACTTTTACCTAACTTTTACGCCCGCCGCCCCCTGCGGCACAGTGGTTGCCCCAATCAACTCGCAACCTGTGCCTGCGAACGAAATCGTACACCCCAGGGGCCGCGCCCGGCCGCGGCCCGCGGGGTAATTGCGGCGCGCGGGCGGGCGGACTGCTGAAGTCTCTGCCACCCGCCGGCGCGCCGGCTCGGCTTAACACACCGGAAGGGAGAACTCTGATGGCTGACTATAAAAAGGACAGTCTGGGCGAGGAGGCTTCGGCCTTCGGGCAGAGGGTGAAGGGCGCGGCGAAGGACGCGGCCGGCGACATCATCGGCGACGAGCGCATGGAGCGCGAGGGCGAGCGGGAGAACGCCGCCGGCAACGCGCGCCAGGAGGCCAACGACGTGATCGGCGGCCCGTCGGGCGCGGCCGCCACGCGCGCGCGCGCGGGCCGCTCGGTGCACGGCCTCTTCGGCGACCGCGAGAGCGCCGAGGGCGCTTACCGCTCCCTGACCGAGCGCGGCTACACGAAGGACGACGTGAACGTCGTGATGTCGGACGAGACGCGCAAGCGCTACTTTACCGACGACGATGACTCGGAGGTCGCCGAGGCGGGCAGCAAGGCGCTCGAAGGCTTGGGCGTCGGCTCGGCCGTGGGCGGCACGCTCGGGGCGATCATCGCGGCCGTGGCGGCCATCGGGACGACCGTCGTCATCCCCGGCGTCGGCCTCGTCGTGGCCGGGCCGGTGGCGGCGGCCCTCGCGGGCGCGGGCGCGGGCGGCGCGACGGGCGGCCTCATCGGCGCGCTCGTCGGCTCGGGCATCCCCGAGGAGCACGCGCGGGCCTACGACGAGGGCATCCGCCAGGGTCGCATCTACATGAACGTCAACGCCCGCGAGGACGAGGACGCCGACTTCTTCGAGCGCGAGTGGCGCGAGCGCCACCGCGGCGAGAACGTCTACCGCTAATTCATCTCACCACGGAGGCGCAGGGAAGACATTTTTGATTTGCGATTTTCGACTGGGAGAGGCCGGCTGCGGCCCTCCAATCGAAAATCAAAAATCGCAAATCAAAAATGTCTTCCCTGCGCCTCCGTGTTTTTCCTTCCCGTTCCGGCTAAGATGTCTGCATGACCTCCGAAGCCGACGTCGCACGGGCCGCCGCGTCGGCGCTCGGCGCGCCCGTCCCCGGCGTCGAGAGGCTCACGCGCGGCGGCATCAACCACGTCTACAAGCTCAAGACCGCCGAAGGCTTCGCTCACACGCGCGAACTCCTGCTCCGACTCCTCGACGCGCCGCCCCCGGCGGTCGCGCGCTGATGCCGGGCCGCCGGGCGACCCGCGCTATACTGACGCCCCATGAGCCACGCAGAAGATGAACTTCGGGACTTCGCGCCGCCGCTCGGCGACATGGACGCGGAGGAGTTCCGGCGGCACGGCCACGCGCTCGTAGACTGGGTCGCGGAATACCTCGCCCGGCCCGAGAAGTATCCGGTGCTCGCGCAGGTCAGGCCCGGCGAGTTGCGCTCGCAACTCCCCGCCTCGCCGCCCGAGCGGGGCGAGCCGATGGCGGAGATCGTCCGCGACATCGAGCGGCTCGTCGTGCCGGCGCTGACGCACTGGAACCACCCTTCGTTCTTCGCCTACTTCGCCACCTCGGCGAGCGCGCCCGGCATCCTCGGCGAGCTGCTCGCGGCCGCCTTCGACGCGAAGGCGATGCTCTGGCGCACGTCGCCCGCCTCGACCGAGCTCGAAGAGGTCGCGCTCGACTGGCTGCGGCAGTTGATGGGGCTGCCCGCGGAGTTCGGCGGCGTCATCTACGACACGGCCTCGGTCGCCACGATGCACGCCGTGGCCGCGGCCCGCGAGGCTTTAGACCTGCGCGTCCGCGAGGACGGGATGAGCGGGCGCCCAGACCTCCCGCTGCTGCGCCTCTACGCCTCCGAGCAGTCGCACTCCTCGGTCGAGAAGGCGCTCATCGCGCTCGGCCTCGGCCAGCGGTCGCTCGTCAAGGTTCCCGCGGACGGGGAGTTCCGGATGGACGCGGGCGCGCTCGCCCGCGTGGTCGAGGAGGACGCGGGCCGCGGCCTGCTTCCCTTCTGCGTCGTCGCCACCGTCGGCACGACCTCGACGACGAGCGTAGACCCCGTGCCCGCCATCGCCAACGTGTGCGAGCGCCGGAGGCTCTGGCTCCACGTGGACGCGGCCTACGCCGGCTCGGCCGCGGTCGTCCCCGAGCTGCGCCACGTCCTGCGGGGCTGCGAGCGCGCCGACTCGCTCGTCACCAACCCGCACAAGTGGCTGTTCACGCCCTTCGACCTCTCGGCGCTCTACTCGCGCCGGCTCGACGTGCTGCGCCGCGCCTTCACGCTCACGCCCGAGTACCTGCGCACGACCGAGTCGGGCGAGGTGCGCAACGGCTCCGACTACGGCGTCCAGCTCGGCCGCCGCTTCCGTGCCCTCAAGCTCTGGATGATCCTGCGCTACTTCGGCCGGGAGGGCCTGGCCGCGCGCATCCGCGAGCACTGCCGCCTCGCCCGCCTCTTCGCCTCCTGGGTGGGGGAATCAACAGACTGGGAACTGCTCGCGCCCGTGCCCTTCAGCGTCGTCTGCTTCCGCGCGCGGCCCGGAGTCGAGGCCGGGACTGACGGAGCGCGTGCCGCGCGGCTCGACGCGCTCAACGAAGCTCTGATGAACGCCGCCAACGCGACCGGCGAAATCTTCCTCTCGCACACCAAGCTCAACGGCGTCTTCACCCTCCGCCTCGCCGTCGGCAACATCCGCACCACCGAGGCCCACGTCCGCCGCGCCTGGGAACTGCTCAACGAAAAATTAGTTTCGAGTTTCGAGTTTCGAGTTTCGAGTTAAGGCATTGTCTTTAACTCGAAACTCGAAACCCGCAACCCGAAACTTTTTTACGGCTCAAGCCCAGGTTCGTAGTACATGACGAACTCGATGAACTTGGAGACTTCGAGCATGTCGCGGCCCTGGAAGCGGACGGCGTGCGCGTCCACGCGCTCGACGATGGGGAGGTAGCTGAGGACTTCCGCCGGCCGGTAGTTCTTGAAGCGGATGTCGAGCCGGATGGGCGCCGCCACTTTGTAAGGCTTGAAGTCCCTGATGCGGCCGACGGCGCGGCGCACCTTGTCGTGGATGAGCTCTCGGGCGGCCTCGGGCGTGAGCGTGCGCGCCGAGTGGAAGCCGTAGGCCCACTTGACGACCGCGCCCTCCACGTCGCCGAGGAGCGCGGTGGTCTCGCGCACCGCCGCGTCGTCGCCCGAGACCATGATGACCGGCACGCCGAAGTGGCCGGCGATGGCCGCGTTGATGCCGGCCTCGGGCATCGAGACGCCGTTCAGTCGGATGTCGGCGAGCCGCGCGCTGGAGATGGTGTGGGCGCGGACGCCCTCGGTGTTCGTCGTGCCCGTGTGGTAGCCGAGGAAGATGGCCCCGGCGAAGCTGGCATCGAGGCCCTGCATCATCATCAGCGGGCGCGGCCACGAGCGGACGACCGTGACGCTCCGCGGCAGCTTCTCGATGAGCAGGTTCTGGCCGTTGCCGTGCGCGTCGGCGATGACGATCTCGGTCGCGCCAGCGGCGAAGGCCGCCTCGCAGGCGACCGCCACCTCCTGCGTCATGAACTCGCGGAAGCGCTGGTACTCGAAGCCCGTCGGCCCCAGCTGCTCGCCCGTGACGGCGCCCGCCACGCCCTCCATGTCGGCCGAGATAAAAATCTTCATCCTCTTCTCCTGCGCCGCCGCCGGCCACGAAACGGCCGCGAGCGCCAGCGCCGACAACACGAATTTGAGTCTCATCCGTCCCCTCCATCGATGGAGTTTCGAGTTGCTGGTTTCGAGTTTCGAGTTCGCGCGCCCGAGCTTGAAAGATTCAGCGTGGAGTTGTCTTAACTCGAAACCCGAAACTCGAAACTCGAAACTTTATTTGACGAGCCGGTTGTATTTCCTGAGCGCCTCGCTGAGGCGCTCGTGGGGGAGGGCGTGGACGGTGTTGCCGTTGATGCCGCTCATGGTCTCGGCGGCGACCATCGCGTTGACGATGGCCTCCTCGGTGGCCGCGGCCGTCGCGGCGAAGAGCGGGTTGAGGCGCTCGTTGGGCAGCATCGTCAGTTGCGCCAGCCCCTCGGTCTTGGCGGCCTCCTGGTTGGCCGTCGAGAAGGCGATGAAGATGTCGCCCGAAGAGTCCTCACCGCGCCCGCCCATGTTGCCGACGCCGAGCGAGACGCGCTTCGCGAGCCGCCGCAACTGGTGCGGCAGCAGCGGCGCGTCCGTGGCGACGACGACGATGATCGAGCCCTGCCCCTCGTCGGCCTTCCCGCGCGAGGGCACCAGGTCCGTGATCTCGCGGCCGACGGGGACGCCCGCGACGCGCAGGAGGTCGCGCCGCCCGTAGTTGGCCTGCACCAGCACGCCGACCGTGTAGCCGCCCGCCTCCTGCGAGAGCACGCGCGAGGAGGTGCCCGTCCCGCCTTTGAACCCGTGCGCGACCATGCCGGTGCCGCCGCCGACGTTGCCTTCGGCGACCGGCCCCGGCCGGGCGCTGTCGAGCGCCTCGAAGACGTGCTCTTTTTTAACGTGGAAGCCGTTGATGTCGTTCAGGAAGCCGTCCCACGTCTCGGCGACGACGGGGAGGCTGAAGTCGCCCGAGTAGCCCTCGCCCGCCCCGCGCCGCGCGTTCCACTCGATGACGGCGTCGCGCACGACGCCGACGCTGTGCGTGTTAGTGATGAGGACGGGCGTGCCCAGGCCCCCCGACTCCTCGACCCAGGTCGTGCCGGTCATCTCGCCGTTGCCGTTCAGCGTGTGCCACGCGGCGAAGAGTCGGCCGCGGAAGTTCTTCCCCTGCGGCAGAATCGCCGTCACGCCCGTCCGCACCGGCCCCCTGCCGGGCGTCAATTTCCCCTCGCCCGAGACGAGCGTGACGAAGCCGACCTCGACGCCTCGCACGTCCGTGATCGCGTTGAGCGCGCCCGGCGTCCCGTCGAACGGCACACCCAAATCGCGCGCCCGCGGCCTGCGTTGCGCCAGGGCGGGCGACGAGGCGAGCAGCAAGACGGAGACGGCAAGAGGCAGCAGCCGACGCGGGGAGGGGCGACGTTCAATCATGGGTTGATCCTTTCTTTCTGGCGTCATGAGTTGCGGGTTTCGAGTTCAAGACGGGGCCGCGTTCAGAAGCCCGACCGTGAGGGAGGGCGTCGG
>DASZKF010000275.1:0-8665 GCA_035947355.1 Pyrinomonadaceae bacterium
CGCGCCGGCCCGCGCGCGACGGCCGCGGCCGGCAGCAATAGCAGGGCGCAGACGAGGAGGCGGGCGAGGGTTAGGTTGGACAGGCCGGGCTTCATGCGCCGCCGGCCGCGGCCCACAACTCTTTGAGTCGCGGCAGGACTCTCGCCAACCGGAGGCGCACGAGCCCGAGCGAGGAGCGTTCGTCCCAGACGACGGCGAGCAGGCCGCCGTCGCCGACCGGCTCGACCTTGGCGTGTATCAGGCCGCCCTCGCTCGACAAGACGACGTGCTCGTCCTTGCCCGTGTCGAGCGAGGCGAGGTTGACCGGCTCGAAGCTTTCGATCTCGCCTGTCGCCGTAACCTGCTGGCCGTCCCTTTCGAGCAGGAAGACCGCCAGCGCGTTGGCCTCCTGCCGAAGCCTGTGAATCAGCCCGTAAACCTCACGAAACTGCTCCTCCTGGAAATCAATCATCGCGCTCTCCTCCGGCGGACGCGGGTCGGATACTGCGGCCGGAGTTGTACCGCAGAAGGAGCAGTGTTGGGAAGGGTGAACCGCCGCGCTCAGGCGGCGCGGGAGTGCTGACGCCCGCCGGCCGCGCCCCGGAGTTCGGGGGCGGGTTCGGCCTGCTCGGCCTCGTCGGCCGGTTCTCCGTGCAGAGAGTTTCGGCGCAACTCGTCCCACTCGCCGGGCGGGACGCGGTGGAAGGCCGCGACCACGGCCGGGTCGAAGTGCGTGCCCGCGCACCTCTCCAGCTCGGCGGCCGCCTCCTCGTAGGAGCGCCCCCGGCGGTAGACGCGGTCGCTCGTCATCGCGTCGAAGGCGTCGGCGACGGCGAAGACGCGCGCCTTCAAATCAATCTCTTCGCCGCGCAGGCCGAGCGGGTATCCCGTCCCGTCCCACTTCTCGTGGTGCTGCGCGACGACGCGCGCCGCGCCTTCGAGGAACTCGATGCCGCGCAGTATCCGCGCGCCGTGCAGCGGGTGCTCGCGCATCTTCACCCACTCGGCCTCCGAGAGGAGCGCCGGCTTGCGGAGGATGGCGTCGGGGACGCCGATCTTTCCGATGTCGTGCAGCAGCGACCCGAACTCCAGGGAGCGCGTCTCTTCCGCGCCGAGGCCCATCTCTCGGCCGAGGCGCAGGGTGAAGCTGACGACGCGCTCCGAGTGGCCGCGCGTCTCGGCGTCGCGGGTTTCGAGCGCGGCCGTCAGCGCCTTGAGCGTCATCCGGTACGAGCGCTCGACCGAGCGCAGCGCGCCGTCGAGCTCGGCCGTGCGCCGGCGGATCATCTCCTGCAGGTGGCGCTCGTAGCGGAGCTTGGCTTCGAGCAGCCCCTGGTGTTCGAGCGCGCGGCGCACGGCCGCCCCGACGTGTTCGAGGTCGAAGGGCTTGACGACGTAGTCGAAGGCCCCCGCGCGCAGAGCGGCGACGGCCCCCTCCAAAGACTGCGTGCCGCTGACGACGATCACGACCGTCTCCGGCGCGATGGCCTTGACCTGCGCCGCCAGCTCCAGCCCGCTCATCCCCGGCATCGAGATGTCACTGAGGACGAGGTTGAAGCGGCCGGCGCGGAGCAGCGCCAGCGCCTCCTCGGCCGAGCCGACCACCTCGCAGTCGTAGTCGCGGCACAGGAACTCGCTCAGGATGGCTCGGACTTCCGCGTCGTCGTCGGCGACGAGAAGGCGCGGCCTGCCGACCTCGGTCTCGAACATAACTCTCCCTCCCCCCGCTCGACGGATGGTCAGGGGAGCGGCGGCGCGCCGACAGGGGTCGTGTCGGGAGGCGCGCCGCCACCCCCGCGGGGCGGCCTTCGTAACGAGTGCACTGAGTCAGGGGTGACTTCGGGGCGAGCCGGCAGCCTGCAAAGCTTATGCCGAAATAAAGGTGATGGTGATGGGTGATGGGTGATGGGTAAAAGCGAGTTGTCTTTGCCCATCACCCATCACCCACCACCCATCACCTGTTTCATTGCTGTGAGGTAGATTGCAGCGGCGGCCGTGTCGGCCTCGGAGCGTTTTGCAGCGGAGGTCTGTAAAAGGCGGGGCGATCCGGCGGGGGCGGGCCGGCTGAGCTGGTGCGGCGGCGGGTGCCGCGGCGCGGGTGGGGTGGCTGCGCGCCTCCTGCGGCCGGGGCGGTTCCCCTTCGGCTTCAACACCTTACGGCCGCCGGGTCGGCCGCGGGCGCGCGGGCCGCGCCGGCCTCGAGTGCTCTTTGAAGACGCGGCGGGCGGCGCGCGAAGGGCTTGCGGGGCGGGGGCGCGTCTGGAACGGTGCTTGCCGAGGGGACGAAGGCCAGTCCCCGAATCTACTTCCGCTGATTCCCGCTTGCCGAGACGAGGAGGAGCCGGTGAAACATCAGAAGCAGTATCGCCTTCACCGACGCCTCGCCCTCTGCCTGCTCACGCTCGGCCTGTGTGCCGCCGCGCACGGCGGCCCGGCGCGCGCTAAAACTCAACCGGCCCAGACCCCGCGCCTCGCGCCCGACCTGCTCGCGCAGCTCCGCGCCTCGGGCGCGGGCGACGAGCGCGTCAACGTCATCGTGCAACTGAACGAGCCGGCGGGGCGCGGCCTCGACTCGGTGCTGCGCAACCTCGGCGGGCGCGTCACGCGCCGCTTCGGGGCGCTCGGCGCGCAGGCCGTGAGCCTCCCGCTGCGCGCGGCCGAGGCGCTCGCGTCGCGCGCCGAGGTGCGGTTCGTCTCGCCCGACCGGGCCGTCGCGGCGGCCGGCCACGTCACGACGACGACGGGCGCGGAGGCCGCGCGCGTGCAGACGCGGCCCGGCCTTCTGGGACTGCCGACGACGACCTACCTCGACGGCGCGGGCGTCGGCATCGCCGTCATAGACTCCGGCATAGACGCCGGCCACGAGTCGTTTCAGGGCGGGCTGCTCGGCATGAGCCGCGTCGCCGCGAGCCGCGACTTCACCGGCGAGGGGCGCACCGACGACCCCTACGGCCACGGCACGCACGTCGCGTCGCTCGCGGCCGGGCGCGGCGAACCTTCGGCCGGGGCCTACACGGGCGTCGCGCCCGGCGCGATGCTCATCAACCTCCGCGTCCTCAATTCAGAAGGCCACGGCACCGTCTCGTCGGTCTTGGCTGCTCTGGACTGGGTGCTGGCGTATCGGTCGGCCTACAACATCCGGGTCGCCAACCTGAGCCTCGGCACCCCGGCCGTGGACTCCTACAAGGACGACCCGGTCTGCCGCGCCGTCCGGAGGCTGGTTGACGCCGGGGTCGTCGTCGTCGCCGCCGCGGGCAACAACGGGAAGGACGATCAGGGTTACAAACTCTACGGGCAGATGCATTCGCCGGGCGTCGAGCCTTCGGCCGTCACGGTCGGCGCGGCCAACACCTTCGGCACCGACGCGCGCTCGGACGACGCGGTGACGACCTTCTCCTCGCGCGGCCCGACGCGCGGCCGCACGACGGACGCCGACGGCACGAGGCGTTACGACAACCTCGTCAAGCCAGACCTCGTCGCCCCCGGCAACCGCCTCGTCGGCGCGGCCGCCCGCGACAACCGCCTGCTCGCGGAGCACCCGGAGCTGAACCGCGACGCCGGACAGCCGGCCTCGCGCCGGATGATGTACCTGAGCGGGTCTTCGATGGCGGCGCCCGTCGTCGCCGGCGCGGCCGCGCTGCTCGTCCAGGACAACCCCTCGCTCACGCCCAACCTCGTCAAGGCGGTCCTGATGCTGACGGCGCAGCCTCTGGCCGGCTTCAACACTTTCGAGCAGGGGGCGGGTCTGCTGAACGTCGAGGGCGCGGTCAGGCTGGGCCACGCCGTGAGGGGCGACCTGTCGGCGCAGACCGCGCTCGGCGCGCCGCTGCTCACGACCGCCCAGCCGCCCGCCCCGGCGACGACCCTCTCCGGCGAGACCTTCCAGTGGTCGCAGGGCGTCATCCTGAACCGCACCTACGCGACCGGCGCGGAGCTTCTGACGCGCTACCAGAAGGTCTACGGGCCGGGCATCCTGCTCGGCGACGGCGTCGTGGAGGACGGCTCCTGGCAGGGCGTTGACGCTTCGCGGATGACCGCCGGCGTCGTGCTCGGCGAGGCCATCCTCTTCGCCGCCGGGACGACGCTCGACGCCGGCGTGTTCTTCCTCGGCGCCGACGCGCTGCTCGGCGGCGGGACGCTTCTGAACGACGGCATCATCGTCGGCGACGGGATCATCGTCGGCGACGGCATCATCGTGGGCGACGGCATCATCGTCGGCGACTCGGCCGCCGGAGGGCCTTCGGGCTTCCGCGCGGGAGACGACACGGCCTCTATGAGGTGAGCGAGTTTTAGGTTGACGGCGGGCGGGCACGTTTGGAATACTTCATACCCCCGTTAGTATCTACGGTTGCCATCTCTTCCCCAACCGCCAGTCAGACCTCGTAAGCGGAACGCCCCATTGTTTGTTGAAGGGCTCATTCTAAAAGGCTCGAACGAAAGAGGCGCGGAACCGACCGCCCCGGAGAAGTGCTCCTTCTGGCCCGAATCGAACATGGCGGCAACTTCCCGGTTGCGCCACTGGAGGGGAACAAGTGAAAAACCGTAGACCTTCCGACGCAGTCTCGCGGGCGCTGCCCGCCGTGCTGCTCGCCGCCCTGTGCGCGGCCGCCGCGTCTGGCGGCGCGGCCCGCGCGCAGTTGATTCGCCTACCCGCGGTCGAGACCGCCCTCGGGGCGGAGGCGGTGTCGGCCGGCAAGCTCTCTCCCGATCTGGCCTCGGCCGCGAGCGACCCGCGTGAGCGCGGGCGTCGCGTACGCGTCGTCTTACAACTCGACGCCGAGCCCGGCGTCGCGCTCGCCGCCACCCTGCGGCGCGCCGACGTGAGGGAGGCGGCGCGCTTCGAGCGGTTAGGGGCGCGCGTCCTGGAGCTGCCTCTGCGCGTCGTCGAGGGGCTGGCCTCGCACCGCGAGGTGCGCTTCGTCTCGCCCGACCGCGAGACGGTGAGCTTCGGCCACCTGTCGCGCACGACCGGCGCGGACGAGGTGCGCGCCTCGACGGGGACGCTCGTTGGCGGCCTCGACGGGACGGGCATCGGCATCGCCGTCCTCGACTCCGGCATAGACACAAGCCACGCGGCCTTCCTCGACCGCGACAACGGCGTCCGCGTCGTCTACGGCCGCGACTTCACGGGCGAGGGCCGGGTGGACGACCCGCACGGCCACGGCACGCACGTCGCCTCGATCGCCGCCGGCAACGGCCGCATCTCGCGCGCCGAGTACATCGGCATCGCGCCCAACGCGAAGCTCGTCAACCTCCGTGTCCTCAACTCGCAGGGCCTCGGCCGCGTCTCGTCGGTCTTGGCTGCTCTGGACTGGGTGCTGGCGTATCGGTCGGCCTACAACATCCGGGTCGCCAACCTGAGCCTCGGGACGCCCGCCGTTGATTCGTACAAAGACGACCCGGTCTGCCGGGCGGTGAGGCGGCTGGCTGACGCGGGCGTGGTCGTCGTCGCGGCGGCGGGCAACAACGGCCGCGACGAGAGCGGGAACAAGGTCTACGGCTACATCCACGCGCCGGGCAACGAGCCGGCGGCCGTTACGGTCGGGGCCTCGAACACCTTCGGCACCGACGCGCGCTCGGACGACGCGGTGACGACCTTCTCCTCGCGCGGCCCGACCCGCAGCGGCCCCGTAGACCTGCTCGGCGTCAAGCGCCACGACAACCTCGTCAAGCCCGACCTCGTCGCCCCCGGCAACAAGATCATTGACGCGGCCGCCGCCGGCAACTACCTGCTCGCCACCAACCCGTCGCTCGACGCCGGCGTGAGCGGCGCGGACAGCCGCCGCATGATGTACCTCAACGGCACCTCGATGGCGACGCCCGCCGTGGCCGGCGCGGCCGCGCTCATGCTCCAGGCCAACCCGCGCCTCACCCCGAACCTCGTCAAGGTCATCCTCATGTACACGGCGCAGCCGCTGGCCGGCTTCAACATGCTGGAGCAGGGCGCGGGCCAGCTCAACATCGAGGGCGCGGTCAGGGTGGCGCGGCTCGTGCGGACAGACCTCTCGGCGCTGACGCCGCTCGGCGCGCCGCTGCTCGTCTCGCCCGCGCCGCCCGCGCCCGAGACGACCATCGCCGGCGAGAGCTTTGTCTGGTCGCAGGGCATCATCCTGGGCCACGGCTACGCCACGGGGCTCGAGCTGATTACGGCCTACCAGAAGATTTTCAACCTCGGGGTGATCGTCACCGACGGGGCGATCAACGCCGACGGCGTGATCGTCACCGACCGGACGATGGTTTCGCTCGGCGTCATCGTGACTGACCGCACGATGCGCTCGGCCGGCGGCGTGATGGGCACGGGGACGGTCTTCCTGGGCTCGGGCGTCATCGTCACCGACAACATCAACTTCTACTTGAGCGACGGCGTCATCGTCACCGACGGCTCCGTGACGCCCGACTCGGCGGCGCAGGCCCTCTCGGCGACGATGGGCGGCGAGGCCACGGCCTCGATGCCGCGCCAGGCCGACACCGGCGTTGACTGTCTGGATTACTGATTCCTCCTACGGATGTCTCTGCCTGAACACTATGCGTCCCGACAGCGTGAGTCGAAGGAGTGACGAGATGGCCCAGTTAACGAACCGGAAGAGGGCGGCCGCCGCGACACCCGCGGGGCCGGTGCCGCTGGCCTTCCCTTTGACCGAGAAGCACGACGAGCGGGAAGTCCTCGACTTCCTCGCCGAGCGGCCCGTGCCGACCGTCGTGATGAGCGGCCTGATCCGCGACAACGGCCTGGAGAGCCCGTTCAACCGCGGCACCTTCTATGCCTGCCGCGGGGCCGCGGGACGCCTCGAGGGCGTCGCCCTCATCGGCCACGCCGTCTTCGTAGACGCCCGCAGCCTCGGCGCGCTCAAGTCCTTCGCCGAGCTGGCGCAGGGGCACCAGAGCGCGCACGTCATCCTCGGCGAGCAGGACGTGGTCGGAAGCTTCTGGGAGTACTACGCGCCGGCGGGGCAGCCGGCCCGCCGGTTCTGCCGCGAGCTGTTGTTCGAGCAGCGCTGGCCCGTCCCGGCCTCGGAGCCGGTGCGGGGCCTGCGGCCGGCGGCGCTCGACGACCTCGCGCTCGTCATGCCCATCCACGCCGCGATGGCCTTCGAGGAGAGCGGCGTCGACCCGCTCGACGTAGACCCGCAGGGCTTCCGCATGCGCTGCGCGCGCCGCATCGCGAGCGAGCGGGTCTGGGTGCTGGTCGAGGACGGCGAGCTGGTCTTCAAGGCCGACATCGCGGCCGACACGCCCGAGTGCGTCTACGTCGAGGGCGTCTACGTCGCGCCCGAGAGCCGGCGGCGGCGCTACGGGCTGCACTGCCTGACGCAGCTGGGCCGCCACCTGCTGGCGCGCGCCAAGGTCGTCTGCGCCCTCGTCAACGAGGAGAACCCGGCGGCGCAGGCGCTCTTCTTCAAGGCCGGCTACAAGCTGCGCGGCTACTACGACACGGTCTACTTACGGCGGAGGGGGGCGGAGGCCGCCGGGGCTTAAGCCGGGGCGGCGCGGGAGGCCGAAGATGAACAGGCAGCAGTTGATCAGACCCTACATGTCGGCATTCATCGTCGCGGGCGCGGCCGTCGTGCTCTACTCGGTGGCGAACCTGCCCGTGGCGCGGCTCGACCTGCGGTTCGTGGTGCTCGCCGCCGTGACCGTGCTCGTCAGCTCGCGCTTCTGCGTCCCGATCCCGCGCACGACGGGCCACGTCACCGTCTCCGACACGCTCATCTACGTCGCCATGCTGCTCTACGGCGGCGAGGTCGCGGTGCTGCTCGCGGCCGCCGACGGCGTCGCCGCCTCGCGCTACGGCAAGGGCCACTTCAGCTGGTTCACCAGCCTCTTCAACGCGGCGATGATGGCCTGCTCGGCCTTCCTCACGGTCTGGGTCGTGGGCCTGCTGTTCGGCGACGTCGTCGGGCTGCGGCGCGGCGAGTTCACGGCCGCCTTCGTCCTCGCGCTCTGCGCGATGGGGCTGGCGCAGTACATCTTCAACTCGGCCATCGCCGCGATGCACACCTCGCTCAAGATCGGCGAGCCGCTGTGGGGAACGTGGCGGAAGAAGTACCTCTGGTCTTCGATCACCTACTTCGCCGGGGCCTACGCCGCCGGGCTGGTCGTCGTGCTCGCCGACGTGGCCGGCATCTACGCCCTCGTCATCGCCACGCCCGTCATCGCCATCGTCTACCTGACCTACCGCACCTACCTGCAAAACATCGAGGTCATGGCGGCGGCCGCCAAGGCCGAGGCCGCCGCCGAGGCGAAGGCCGAGGCCGCGGCCCAGGCCGCCGAGCAGGCGCGGCGCCACGTCGAGGAGCTGTCGCACTACATCGCGGAGCAGGAGCGGATCCGCGAGCAGTACGCGCAGATCGAGAAGCTCTCCGCTTTAGGTGAGTTGGCGTCGGGCGTGGCCCACGACTTCAACAACACGCTCGCCGGCATCCTCGGCCGCGCCCAGCTCCTCCTCGGCACGAAAGACCCGGAGAAGATCGAGGCCGGTCTGCAGCTCATCATCAAGACGGCCAAGGACGGCGCGAAGACCATCAAGCGCATCCAGGACTTCGCCCGCCAGCGGCGCGACCACGACTTCCAGCCCGTCTCGATGGATCAAGTCCTCCTCGACGTGCGCGAGATCACGCGGCCCCGCTGGAAGAGTCGGGCCGAGGCCGCGGGCGTCCAGATCAGGCTGGAACTGCAGCTCGGCTCG
>DASZKF010000276.1:0-5507 GCA_035947355.1 Pyrinomonadaceae bacterium
CCGGCGCGGGCTCACCGCGCCGGCCCCGAACTGACGCGCCGCGGCTTCGGCTCAGTAAGCCTCGACCTCGACGATGCGGCTGTAGCTGGTTAGCCCCTTCCTGACGACGACCCTGATCTTCGTCGTCGAGAGCGCCGGGAAGGTGACTTTGCGCCAGACCTTGTTGTTGCCCACGACCGCCCCGCCCGGCACCGTCGCCCACGCCGACCCCGTCCAGTACTGCACGTCGAAGTCCTCCAATCCGTACTTGGTGAAGGTCGTCGTCAAATCCGGCTCGACGGGCGAGGGGATATCGTCTTGGAGCGAGAAGACCGACACCTCGGTCAGAGATTTCGTGCCGTCGAAGGTGACCGCGAGCCAGTCGGGGAAGACGTTCAACGTCCCGTCGGTCCACCCGCTGCTGGTCTCGGGGTCGCCCGTCCCCCACTGCAAGCCCCTTCGGTCGCCGTTGATGGCCGCGACGGGCTGGCGGTTCTGATCGTAGAGGGAGGAGGCCGTGGCCGTCCCGCCGTTGGCCGCCAGCGCGTGGTTCGTGGGCGGCGGCCCCGAGCCCCACGCCTCGACCTCCACGACGCGGCTGTTGCTAGCGAGCGAGGCGCTGACGGAGAGCCTGATCTTCGTCGTCGTGATCGGCGTGAAGGTGAATCTGCGCCAGACCTTGTTGTTACCCGTCACGGCCCCGCCCGGCACCGTCGCCCAGGCCGAGCCAGTCCAGTACTCGACCTGGAAGGCGGTGATGCCGAACTTCGTGAAGGTCATCGTCAGGGTCGGCTCGACGGGCGAGGGCCAGTCGTCCTGGAGCGTGAAGACGTTAATCTCGTCAATCGTGTGCGCGCCGGCGAAGGCGACCTCTAGGCGGTCGGGGTAGACGTTCGCCGTCCCGTCGGTCCACCCGCTGCTCGTCGCCGGGTCGCCCGTCCCCCACTGCAAGCCTTTGCGGTCGCCGTTGATGGCGGCGACGGGCAGGCGCAGCGAGTCGTAGAGGGAGGAGGCCGTGGCCGCCCCGCCGTTGGCCGCCAGCGCGAAGTTGGTGCGCTTGACCCCGGCGGTCGCGGCGTTCAGGGCGGCGAAGTCCACGCCCGCGTCCTTGCCGTCGGTCGCGCCCTTCGGGCTGCAGTTCGAGGCGATGGAGCCGCAGCTCGTCGGGGCGAGGCGGTAGTCGCCGCCCGCGAGGTCTACGAACTGCGCCGCCAGGTCCGAGGCGGGCGGGTAGTAGTTGTTCGAGGGGGAGGGGAAGCGGGCCGCCTCGGCGCCGGGGACGAGGTTGCGCGCGAACGTCCAACTGCCGGCGCCGCAGCGCTCGTCGAGCGCGGCCGCGCCGTATGACCCCCCGTTGGCGATGACGCCGTAGAGGCCGTGGGGGATGACGTTGTTGGTGAACGCGCACCCGACGTGCTTGAAGGAGCCGGCGGTGTCTAAGAGGGCCATCGAGTTCACGTCGCCCGTGACGGTGGTGTGGTCGAGCGTGACGGACTCGCTCCCATTGAGCAGTTGGTAGACTTTACCCTCGCCGCCGAAGGCGCCGACGTTCTCGATGAGGTTGTTCGAGAAGCGGATGCGCTTCATCCGCGTCGCCGGGTCCGCGGGCTCCATGCCCCGCAGGTTCAGGCCGTTGGCGACGTTGCGGATGATGTTGTTGACGAACTCCAGGTCTTCGACGACGTTCGTCGAGCCGGAGTCGCCGCCGGCGTTGATGATGAAGGCCCAGCCCGTCTGCGCGTGCGCCCAACTGTTCTCCATGACGTTGCCCTCGACCCGGATGCGGCGCGCGCTCTTGAACTCCAGAAGGTTCTTCACCGTCCACGGCGTCCCGGCGTAGGAGGGGTCGCCGATCCGCCACGAGAGCGGCTTGAAGAAGTGGTTGCGCCGGATCGTGATGTCGGCGGGGACGAGGCCGGGGATGGCCGGGGGCGCGCCGCCGAAGAGAATCTGGATGCCCGCGGCTTCGAGGTAGTTGTTCTCGATAAGGAAGGGGCCGGGGCCGTTCCAACCGCCGACGGCCTGCGTCTCGACCCCCTCCCACTTGATATCGGAGATGTGCGAATTGATGATCGTCGTGTGCGCGCTGTTGAGGCTGACGCCGCGCTGCACGGCCGTCTGGGCGTCGCGGGCGCGGATGATGCAGCGGTCGATCTCGAAGTGGTGCGGCACCACGGCCAGCGTGGTCTGCGGCCCGCCGGAGGCGCCGTCGCCCAGCGCGACAAGGTTGTAGCTGAAGGCGCCGGCAGCCGACCCCTGGGTGATCTCCAGGCACTGGAGCCGCCAGTGGTGCGAGTTAATCGGGGCCGCCAGGACGGGCGCGACGTTGGGCGTGGCGAGGCGGGCCATCAAAGGGGCGCCGGCCGGCGTGACGCGCAGGCCCGCCGGGAGTTCCGCGCAGCGGGAGGAGCGGACGGTGATGTAGGTGGAGCCGGACTTGACGGGGAGTGTGAAGTTGCCGACGAAGGTGGCGCCGGCGTCGAGCACCACCTCGTCGCCCGGCTGCGCGTTGTTGAGCGCCGACTGGAGGTCGCCGCCCGCGTGCACCTCGATGGTCGCGGCGCGGGCCGGGTCGGCGCCCGCGGCGCAGAGCGTGACGGCGAAGGCCAGCAGGAGGGTTTTGAAGACGAGGCGTGAGAGGGAGGCGCGTCTGATAGCCTGATTCGAAGCGGTCATGTCACTTTCATCCCTTCCGACCGCGGGGGTCGTTTTGTGAGTCAGGTTGAGGTGGGGCGCGGGGCGCGAGGCCCGTCGCCGGACTTTGGCGTCGAGTTGGTTGGGGAGGGGAGAAGAAACCCGGCGTCTCTTCGATCCGCCAGGAAGGTGCGTTTCCTGTCGCCAGGCCGAAGAGCGCGGGACTGAGTTGGTCGTGCCTGCGAGGGCGCACGATTCAGGAGACTCAGCGCTTTATAGACGCGGCCGGCGAAATTGTCAACGTCCGCCGGAGGGGGCGGCCCCCGCCCCCTCGTCCCTCTGCGCGCGCTCCTCTTTCAGCAGGGAGGTCTCGTACTTGACCTCGCCGACGAGCGTGTCCATGACGGCCTTGGCGAAGCCGAGGATGGCCGGGCCGAGGACGATGCCGGGGATGCCGAAGGCGTAGACGCCGGAGACGAGCGCCACCAGCATCCAGTAGAAGTTGAACGTCCCGGCCCCCTTGGCCGCCAGCTTCGGGCGCAGCAGCAGGGACGACGAGGCGGTCATCAGGATGCCGATGAGGAGGTAGAGGCCGGCCGCGCCCGGCTGCTCGCGGAAGACGAGCAGGTAGATGCTGACCGGGACGTAGACGGCCCACTCGCCGAGGAGCGGGAAGAAGCCGATGACGAACGTCAGGAGCGCCAGCACCACCGCGAGCGGGACGCCGAAGACCAGGTTCAGGACGAGGATGACGAGCGACTTGGCCGACTGGTCAATCATCACCGCGAGCAGCGCCCCCCGGAGCGCCCCGCCGACGTTCGTCCCCAGGCGCTCGTAGAGCGGGAGGAACTCGCCCGGCACCCGCAGCTTGACGTAGGCCGTCAGCTTGTTCCGCTGCGTCAGCACGTAGAAGACCGTGAAGAAGAAGATGGTGGCCGAGACGAGCAGCAGGGCCGACTTCTCTCTCGCCTCCTCGATGGCCGCGCCGGAGCGGACGACCGCCTCGGAGAAGGCCGCCTCCAGCCCGGCCCTCGTGTTCTCGACCGCGACGTAGCGCGCGAGCGAGCGGCTGATGGAGGCGATGACCTCCTCGCGCCGCCCGCGCACGGACGCCGAGTACCCCGACAGCTCGTACCAGCCGTAGCCGACGAGCGCGACGAGCGGGACGACGATCAGGAGGATGGTGATGACGGCGCTCCCGGCCCGCGCGCGCAAACGCGCTTCGAGCCACTCCTGCACGGGCAGCAGGTACGCGCCGGCCACCACCCCGAGCAGCAGCGCCACCAGCACCTCGCCCACGAGCGCCACGAACAGCCCCAGCGCCAGCAGCGTCGCCGCCGCGTACACGGCCCCCCGCTTCGCCTCGCCGACCGTCAGCTCGCTCAAAAGCCTCTCGTCGTCCG
This sequence comes from Pyrinomonadaceae bacterium, assembly GCA_035947355.1. GTDB lineage: Bacteria > Acidobacteriota > Blastocatellia > Pyrinomonadales > Pyrinomonadaceae > QHXN01. The sequence goes on from DASZKF010000276.1 coordinate 4,017, forward strand.
ACTTTGACATGTGCCGAGCAGGATAACACGGAGGATGCTGGGTTTTAGGTGCTGGGAAACAGGGTCGCGGGCGGGGCGGGGAGCAACCTGTCTTCCCCAGCACCTAACACCCAGCACCCGGCACCCCTCTTTGCGCCCGCGGGCGAAGGCGGTTAAACTCTCCGTTTCGGTCTGGCCGAGAAATCATCACAGGGAGTTGTGAGTCTGAAGACGATGACGGAGTTGGAAGTTTTCCTCGACGAGCACGACGACGCGGCCTGGCGCGCGGCCGTCCGCGACCTGCTGCCTTCGGTGCACGAAGTGGACCGGACGGCGACGCAAATCTGGTTCTACTTCTTCCCGCTCGCGCTCCTGCGGGCGTTCCGACAGGCGGAAGACCCCGCGGCGCTCGCGCGCGAGCTGCTGATGCAGGGCAGGTGGCTCCTCAGGGATCAGGTGGACTCGTCGCACGCCTTCCTCTACGGCCACCGCTTCTGGCCCGAGGTCAAGCGCGCCGTCGTCGGCCTCGCCGAGTCGGGCGAAGCGGGCGGCAGGTCTCTCGCCGAAGTCGTCCGCGCCGCGGCGGCGGCGGCCGCGCGCGAGCGGAAGGTCGAAGAGTCTCTGACGGCCGGCATCGCGGCCGTCGGTCTGATGACGTTGCAGCAGGTCGGGCTCGGGGAGTTCCGCCGGACGCCGGGCGAGGTCTCGATAGACCGCCGACACGCGCGGCGCACGCCCGAGGAAGTCCTGCGCGCGCGGGCGCGTGACGACGGCCAGGGCCTCTTCGGCTTCCTGCGCACGGCCGACAAGCGCTGGACGGTGGTGTGGGACGAGAACGCGGACGACCGCCGCTTCCAGATCGTCCACGAGCAGGAGGTCGCCTCGGGCGCGGCGACCGACAAGCGGCCGTGGCACGAGCGGGACGAGCGCTGCACGGCGGGCGAGGGGCCGATCCCCGTCCAGTGCCGCTCGGCCTCGTGCGGCACCTGCTGGGTGGGCGTCTTAGGCGGCGCGGAGAAGCTCTCCGAGGTCGCCCCGCGTGAGCGGAAACTCATGCCGCTCCTGGGCTACATAGACACGGACGACCCGCAACCGCTCATCCGCCTCTCCTGCCAGGCGCGGGGCCGCGGCGCGGTCTCCGTCGTCATCCCGCCCTGGAACGGCTACTTCGGCAGGTACCTCAAGAAGCAGAAAGAGGTTGCAAGTTCCTAGTTCCAAGTTCCAAGTTGAAAGACAAGACGCCTCGCAAGCGTCTTATCTTTCAACTTGGAACTTGGAACTTGGAACTTTGAACTTAAAATTGATGTCGAACCACAGAACCAGCGACGCGGCGTCGGCGTCGGGCGGGCCGCCGCCGCTCGGGCGCGACGCGCGCGGGCGGGTCGAGCCGCGCTCGCTGGCCGGCCTCATCCAGTGGTTCCTCGACTACGACGAGCGGGTCGCCGTCGTCCGCTTCCCCGCCGTCGAGGCGCTCTTCCAGTGGAAGCAGCAGGAGGACTTGAAGGCGGACGC
>DASZKF010000277.1:0-2395 GCA_035947355.1 Pyrinomonadaceae bacterium
CCTTGGAAGACCAGGCGAAGCGCGCCGGCCTCGGCCGCGTGACGCGCCACGCGCACCGGCGCGAGGGCTTCGACGCCGCGCGCCTGTCCGCCGAGCTGAAGGCCGCGGGCGCGGGCGTCGTCTTCTTCCTGGGCGGCGGCGCGCAGGCGGCGGCGCTGCTGCGCGCGGCCACGTTCGATGGCTGGACGCCGCATGTCCTCGCCCTCGGCCTGTTCACGGCCGCAGACCTGCCGGCGGCCGTCACCCCGGCCTTCAAAGACAGAGTCTTCGTGGCCTTCCCGACCGTGCCGTCCGACGTGACGGCCGAGGGGATGGCGGAGTTCCGCGCGCTGCACGCGAAGCACAAGTTCGCGGCGCGCCACACGGCCTCGCAGCTCGCGGCCTTCGCCGCCGCCAAGACTTTCGTCGAGGCGCTCAAGCGCGCCGGGCAGGACTTGAGCCGCGAGCGTTTGATCGCGGCCCTCGAAGGGCTTTACGATTTCGAGACGGGCGTCGCCCCCCGCCTCACCTTCGGGCCGAACCGGAGGGTCGGGGCGGCCGGCGCTTACGTCGTGACGGTAGACCCCGAGAAGAAGGAATACGCGCCCGCCGGCGGCTGGGTGAAGGCAGATGGCAATTAGGAATTAAGAATTAAGAATTAAAAATTAAGAATTGAGGATGAAGCGCGGCGACGCTGTTAATCCGTAATTCTTAATTCTTAATTCTTAATTCTTAATTATCTTGAATGGGAAGGTTAAGACGTAAGACTTATGAGGACTCTTTTCTACAGCACCATCGTCGCGCTCGCGCTCGGCGGGACGGCCGCGGCGCAGACCGCGCGTTCGAACCGCGCCGCGACGCCACGGCCGGCGGCCGCGCGCCAGACGCCGACGCCGCCGCCGACCGATCCGACCGAGAGGCCCATGCCGCAGCCGCCGGCCCCGATTCGGTCCAACGCCCCGGCCGCGCACCCGTGCGGGTGCGAGCTGCCGCTGCCGGCGGTCGTCGCGCAGGCGGCCGGCGTCCGGTTCACGCCGGCCGACTTCAGCGAGGAGACGCGGCAGCGCGTCGCGCAGCTCCACGACGAGGTCGCCGACGCGCGCAAGAACGAGCTGAACCTCCAGATCAACAGCATCCTCCTCGATGCCGAGGCCAAGAAGCGCGGCGTCTCCACCTCCAAGCTGCTCGAAGACGAGGTCGTCGCCAAGACCGTCAACCCGACCGAGGCCGACGCGCAGGGTTACTTCGAGCAGAACCGCGCGCGCATCGAGGCGCAGGCCGGCCGCCCCGTCCAGTTCGCCGAGGTCAAGGAGAACGTCATCAACTTCCTGCGCCACGAGCGGCAGCAGGCCCTCGCCAAGCAGTTCGCCGAGCGGCTGCGCGCCGCCTCGAACGTCAAGGTGCTCGTCGCCGAGGCGACGCCGCCCGCCAACGCCGCCGAGCGCGCCCGCGTCCTCGCCACCGTCAACGGCCGCAACATCACCTCCGGCGACGTGGAGGACTCGCTGCGGCCGAAAATCTTCGCCACCCAGGAGCAGGTCTACGCCCTCCGGCGCCGCGAGCTCGAGATGAAGATCAACGACCTGCTGCTCGAGCGCGAGGCGCAGAAGCGCGGCGTCACGGCCCGCGCCCTGCTCGAGGCCGAGGTCAACTCGAAGGTGCCGGTCGTCACCGAGACGCAGGCGCAGTCCTTCTACAACGAGAACAAGGCGCGCATCAACGGCGAGTTCGCGCAGGTCAAGTACCAGATCATCGAGTACCTCCAGCAGGAGGAGAGGGAGAAGCTGACGGCCGCCTTCGTCGAGCGGCTGCGGCAGGGCGCGGGCGTGCAGCTCTTCCTGCCCGAGCCCGAGCCGCCGACCTTCCGCATCGCCACCGACGGCCAGCCGTCGAAGGGGAACCCGAACGCCTCGGTGACGCTCGTCGAGTTCACCGACTTCGAGTGCCCGAGCTGCGCGCAGTCGCACCCGGCGGTCGAGCGCCTGATGGCCGAGTACGGCGACCGCGTCCGCTTCGTCGTCCTCGACTTCCCGCTCGAACAGCACGCCAACGCGCGCAAGGCGGCCGAGGCGGCCGAGGCCGCGCGCGAGCAGGGCAAGTACTGGGAGTACGTCGCGCTGCTCTTCCGCAACCAGTCGGCGCTCGGGGTTGACAAGCTCAAGGAGTACGCCTCGACCCTCGGCCTCGACCGCGCCCGCTTCGACGCGGCGCTCGACTCCGGCAAGTTCGCCGACGCCGTCGCGCGCGACCAGCTCGAAGGTCGCAGGCTCGGCGTCAACAGCACGCCCTCCTTCTTCGTCAACGGCCGCCGCACCAGCGAGCGCACCTACGAGGGCCTCAAGGCCGCCGTCGAGGCCGCCCTCAAAGCCCCGAAGTAAGAACACCGTCAGAAGCCCGACCGTGAGGGAGGGCGTCT
>DASZKF010000278.1:0-5120 GCA_035947355.1 Pyrinomonadaceae bacterium
GAAAGACGTGCGGCCCGAGACGGAGGTCATCGTCGTCACCGGCTACGGGACGGTCGAGCGCGCCGTGGAGGCGACGAAGGCCGGCGCCTTCTGGTTCCTCGAAAAGCCGTTCGACTTCGACATCCTCCAGCCGCTCGTCGAGAAGGCCCTGGAGCGGCGCGAGCTGATGTTCGAGACCGAGACGATGCGCCGCCAGCTCGGCGCCCGCGCCGAGTACTCGAACATCATCGGCGCGTCCAAGCAGATGCAGACCATCTACGAGACCATCGAGTCGGTCGCCAAGTCGGACGCCAACGTCCTCATCGTCGGCGAGTCCGGCACGGGCAAGGAGCTGATCGCCAACGCCATCCATTACAACAGCCTTCGCGCCAAGAAGCCTTTCATCAAGGTCAACTGCGCGGCGCTCCCGAAGGAGCTGATCGAGTCGGAGCTGTTCGGCCACACGAAGGGCGCCTTCACCGGCGCGCACGCCGACAAGGACGGGCTCATCCAGCACGCCGAGGGCGGCTCGCTGCTCCTGGACGAGATCGCCGAGATGCCGGTCGAGTTGCAGCCCAAGCTCTTGCGCGTCCTGCAGGAGCGCAGCTACCGCAAGCTCGGCTCGGAGCGGACTTACCCCGTGGACTTCCGCCTCATCTCCTCGACCAACCGCCCGCCGGCCGACGCCATCCGCGACGGCGCGCTCAGAGACGACCTCTTCTACCGCATCTCGACCATCACGATTCACGTCCCGCCGATGCGCGACCGCTCGGAGGACATCCAGCTCCTCGCCGAGCACTTCCTCAAGATGTACGCGCGCAAGTACCAGCGCTCGATCACGGGCATCTCGCAGGCCGCCTACCAGCGCCTCTTCTCGCACGCCTGGCCCGGCAACGTGCGCGAGCTTCAGAACGTCATGGAGCGGGCGGTGCTGCTCGCCAAGGGCAACAAGATCGAGCCGGTAGATTTGCCGTTCGACAACGGCTCGCTCCCCGAAAAGAGCGCGGCCGGGGCGGGCTGGGACGTGCCGCCCAACATGACGCTCGAAGAGATCGAGAAGTTCGTCATCGAGCGCACGCTCCAGCGCACCGGCGGCAACAAGCAGGCGGCCGCCAACCTCCTCGGCATCTACCGCCCGCGCCTCTACTCGAAGATCAAGAAGTACAAGATCGACATCCCCGCGCTCATCACGGCGTAAGTTCCAAGTTCAAGGTTCCAAGTTCCAAGTTCAAAGCGCCGACCCGCGAGACCATCGAGCTTCACGGGTCGGCGCTTGAACTTGGAGCTTGGAACCTTGAACTTGGAACTATTCTAACGTGTAGGTGGCGACGCTGGTCGGGGTCTCGAAGCAGCGGACTTTGTAGACGCTGACGCGTTCGTCGCCGACGCGGGCGGCGACGCGCTCGAGGATGTAGCGGGCGAGGTTCTCGGCCGAGGGGTTGAGTTCCTCGTCGAAGGGCGGCAGCTCGTTGATGTTGCGGTGGTCGAGGTAGGCGACGACCTCGTCGGCCGCCTCTTTCAGCTCGCCGAAGTCCACGAGCAGGCCGATGTTGTCCAGCTCGCGGCCGCGCGCGTAGATTTCAACACGGTAGTTGTGGCCGTGCAGGTTCTCGCACTTGCCCTTGTAGCCGCGCAGCTGGTGCGCGCTCGAAAAGTTCCGCTCGATCATCACCTCGAACATAAGTTCAAAGTTTAAAGTTCCAAGTTCCAAGTCGCAAGCCGCCGGTTCGGGCGCCGTGGTCAAGCGGGATTCTTAACTTTAAACTTTGAACTTTGAACTTTGAACTTTGGAACCTGCAACTCTTCCCCGAACACCGCCGCGGCCTCCCCGATGTCGGAGGTGACGCGGCAGGGCGGGAGGCTCTGGAGGAAGAGGCGGCCGTAGCCCTGCGTGCGCAGCCGCGGGTCGAGGACGGCGAGCAGGCCGCGGTCGGTGGTCGAGCGGATCAGACGCCCGACGCCCTGCTTGAGCGTGATGACGGCCTGCGGCACGCTGAACTCGTAGAAGGACGAGCCGCCCTGCTCCTCTATGAAGCGCTGGCGCGCGGCCACCACGGGGTCGGTCGGGACGGCGAAGGGCAGCTTGTCTATGACCACGCACGAGAGCTGTTCGCCGCGCACGTCCACGCCCTGCCAGAAGCTTGCGGTGGCGAAGAGCACCGCGCCCGGCGTCTCGCGGAAACGTTCGAGCAGGCCCGCCTTCGACGCCGTCCCCTGCACGAAGCAGGGGAACTCGACGCGCGGCGCGACCAGCTCGTAGAGCGCGCGCATGCCGCTCAGGGAGGTCGAGAGGATAAAGGCGCGGCCGCGCGAGACTTCGAGCAGCCTGACGACCTCTTCGGCCGCCGCCTCGGCCCACTGCGGCGAGCGCGGGTCGGGCATCCGCGGCGGCAGGTAGAGCACGGCCTGCCGCTCGTAGTCGTAGCCCGACGGCGCGACCAGCTCGTCGGTCTTCGCGGCGAGCTGGTCGCCGCCGAAGCCTTCGCCGCCGGCGGCGAGTCCGAGGCGGCCGCGGATGAAGTCGAAGCGGCCGGCGCTCGCCAGGGTCGCCGAGGTGAGCACGACCGTCTCGACGCGCTCGAAGAGCTTGTCCTGGAGCAGGGCCGAGACGTCAATCGGCGAGGCGCGCAGGAAGACGCCGCGGCCGCGGCGCTCGACCCAGTAGACGTAGCGGCGGTCGTCGCCGGCGACGATGAACTCCAGGTGGAAGCGCGCCTCGCGGATGCGGCGCAGGAGGTTGTCCACCTCAGGCGGCCTGTCCTTAATCAGGTCAAGCGTCGCCTCGACCCTCTGGAGCGCGCCGTCCAGGCTTAAATAACTTTCGCCGAGAGGCGTCGCTTCGACCTCGCCCGCGCGGTTCCTGCGCGCGAACGTGCCCGGCAGGAGCGCCCCCCGCCCCTCCTCGCCGCGCGCTTCCTTAAAGCCCATCCAGAACTGCTCGGCGAAGCGGGCGACGCGGTTGCCTGCGCGCGTCAGCTCGCGGTTGAGGCCCGCGTCCGTGATCGGCAACTGTTGCAGGTCGCGCAGCATGTCCTCGACTTGGTAGCTCGACACCTGGAAGCCGAAGTACTCGGCGGCCACGTCCTCAATCTGGTGCGCCTCGTCGAAGATGACGGCCGAGTAGTCGGGGATGACCTGGCCGTACTCGCCGCCGCGCAGCGCGAGGTCGGCGAAGAAGAGGTGGTGGTTGACGATGATGAGGTCTGAGTCGGACGCGCGCTGGCGCATCCGGGTGATGAAGCAGGCGTCGTAGTCCGCGCACTTCTGGCCGAGGCAGGTCTCGCTGCGCGCGTCTATGTGCCGCCAGAAGGAGAGGTTTTCGGGAAGCTCGGTCAGCTCGGCCCGGTCGCCCGTCGCCGACTCGCGCGCCCAGCGGCGCACCTCGTCGAAGTAGTCTATGTCGTCGAGGCCGTCGAGGATCGGCGTCGTCTCGGCGCGCTTGACGCGGTTGAGGCAGGCGTAGTTGCCGCGCCCCTTCATGTAGGCGGCCGAGAACCCGCGCGGCAGCACGCGTTGGAGGAAGGGGATGTCCTTCCCCATCAACTGCTCCTGGAGGTTCTTCGTCCCCGTCGAGATGACGACGCGGGTGCCGCGCTCGACGGCCGCGGCGACGGCCGGGACGAGGTAGGCCAGGGTCTTGCCCGTGCCGGTGCCGGCCTCGACGATGAGGTGGCGGCGCTCCTCGAAGGCGCGCATGACGGCCGCCGCCATCAAGACCTGGCCGGGGCGGTACTCGTACTCCGGGTGCGCGCGCGCGATGAGGCCGCCGGGGCCGAAAATCTGCTCCATAAACTCTCGCTATCCGGTGGGACGGGAGACCGCGCCTGGCGGGCGCCATGACACGACCGGGCAAACTCCTTTGACACGCCCATTTTACACCAAGCGGGGGCGAGTCCGGGGTTTTAACGGCCGGGCCGGCGGGCGGGTCGAGTTTGACAAGTCGGCGCGGCCGGCCCGTGTACGTCGGGAGGCGGGGCGCGGGCGGGAAGGGGCCGCGGGTGGGACGCGTCTGGGCGGGAGACGTCGGGCGCTACGTGCCGTTCTTCTCGGACGGGTCGACCGCCGTGGCGGAGGCAGCGTCCGGGTCTTCCGAAGTATCGGGCTGCGCGGCGGAGGCGGTGCCGGCGTCTTCCGAGGGGTCAGCCTGCGCGGACGTGCCGGTGCGCTCGGACGGGTCAACGTTGCCGACTGGCGGTTTGCTGGACATGAGGTTTTCTCCTTTGTGCGAACGCGTCCGCGAGGGCGGACGGGGCAAGAGTTTGCGTCGTGCGAGGGTTGGACAGGCCCGCGGCCGTTGCCGTGGCCTGCAAAGCGTCAGGGCGTTCCTAATAACTCAACGCGAGATTACAACCTTCTGAAAGCCAAAAGCATTTCCGCCGGCCGCGGCCCTGCGCAGCGTCAGTCGGCGCCGGCCGCGCCGGTGCCGCTCGCGCGCTCCTTGAGCCGCTTCGGGTAGAGCGGGAAGCTGGCGGCCAGCTCGCGCACGGCGTCGCTCACGCGGCGGCGCACCTCCTCGGACTCCGGCTCGTGCAGCACCTCGGCGATGAGGCGCGCGACCCGGCGCATCTCCGCCTCGCCCATGCCGCGGGTCGTCAGCGCGGGCGTGCCGAGCCGGATGCCGGAGGCGACGAAAGGCTTGTTGGTGTCGAAGGGGATGGTGTTCTTGTTGACCGTCAGGCCGGCGGCTTCGAGCGCCTTCTCGGCCACCTTGCCCGTCACGCCCCGGCCGTCCATGAACACGTCCACGAGCACGAGGTGGTTGTCCGTCCCGCCCGAAACCAGACGGAAGCCCTGCTGCTTCAGCTCGTCGGCGAGGGCCCTGGCGTTGGCGAGCGTGCGGCGCTGGTACTCCTTGAAATCTTCGCGCAGGGCCTCGCCGAAGGCGACGGCCTTGCCCGCGATGACGTGCACGAGCGGGCCGCCCTGCACGCCGGGGAAGACCTTCCGGTCAACCTCCTGCTGGTGCTCGGCCCGGCACAGGACGAGGCCGCCGCGCGGGCCCCGCAGGGTCTTGTGCGTCGTCGTCGTGACGTAGTCGGCGTGCGGCACGGGCGAGGGGTGGAGGCCGGCGGCGACGGGGCCGGCGATGTGCGCGATGTCGGCCATCACGCGCGCGCCGACCGAGCGCGCGATCTCGCCGA
>DASZKF010000279.1:0-2169 GCA_035947355.1 Pyrinomonadaceae bacterium
AACGCCGACGGGACAGGCCAGGCCGCCTTCACCATGTCGGTCGAGGGCGGGCAGGCGAGCGGGCAGTACGTCGTCGTGCTCGCGCGGCAGTCGGGCCAGTGGCGCATCACGAGCGCCATCGTCAGGCTGTCTGGCGGCGAGGTCGTCACCCTCGTCGGCGAGGGGACGCGCGACGGCGGGGCGACCCCCGGCCCGGCCGCCGGCGTAGGCGACGAGGGCGCGCCGCCCGCGCCGCCCGCGCCGCCAGGGGTCGGGCCTCCGCCGAAGCCGCGGGCGGGTGTCATCAGCGCCGGCGTCCTCGACGGCAAGGCCATCCGCAAGCCTGCGGCCGCGTACCCGGCCGTCGCTAAGGCCGCGCGCGCTTCGGGCACGGTGACGGTGCAGGTCACGGCGAACGAGCAGGGCGACGTGATCGAAGCCAGGGCCGTGAGCGGCCACCCGCTGCTGCGCGCGGCGGCTGAGGCGGCGGCGCGCCAGGCCAAGCTCAGCCCCACGCTCGTCTCCGGCAAGCCCGTCAAAGTCAGCGGCGTGCTGACCTACGAGTTCAAGCCGGAGTGATTGCCGGAAGGCGGCCGTGTCTTACCTCGTGGACGGCAACAACGTGATGGGGCAGCGCGTCGGCTGGCATAGGGACAAGCCGGGGGCGCGGCGGCGGCTGCTGGAGGAGTTGGCGCGGTTCGCGAGAGAGGCCGGCGCGAGCGTGGAGGTCGTCTTCGACGGCGCGCCGGACGAAGCCTTCCCCGAAGGCTCGGAGTACGGCGGCGTCCGCGTCTTCTACGCGGCGCGCGGCTCGGACGCCGACGCGCGCATCAAGCAGTTGGTCGAGGCCTCGCGCGAGCGGCGGACGCTGAAGGTCGTCACCTCAGACCGCGCCCTCGCCGCCTACGTTCGACGGTGCGGGGCCGCGGTCGTCCGCGCCGGCGACTTCCGCCGGCGGCTCGACGAGACGACCGACGACGCGAAGACTCCCGCCCGCGAGGGCGTGGAGGAGTCCGAGCTGGGCGACTGGATGTACTACTTCGGCGTCGCCCCCGAAGACGACGAGGCCGGGGGCTAGAGGCTGAGGGCTTGTGAAAGGGCGGCCGCGCGGCGGCATTTAGTTCAGCGAGCGCCGGAGGCGCGGCAGGCAGTAGCCCCGCCCGTGAGGGCGGGGTTCAGGTTCAGGTAAAAGGCGCGAAGCCCCGGAGGGGCGGCACATCGGATGTCGGGGTGTGCCGCCCCTCCGGGGCTTCGACTTTTGTTAACGTGGCGGACCCCGCCCTGACGGGCGGGGCTATTTCCTACCGCCGCTTCGCGGCTCTCCTTTACAAGCCTCCAGGCCCTAGCCCCCGGCTTCGTCTCTCCCGACCAGCTCGATGTCGAAGAAGAGTTTCTGGCCGGCGAGCGGGTGGTTGCCGTCTATGGTGATGTGTGTGTCGGTGACTTCGGTGACGACCACTTCGAGCTGGCTGCCGTCGGCGAGTGGGAGGAGCAGGTTCATGCCGACCTCCGGCTCGCCGGGGAGCTGCGCGCGCCGGCGGTCTATCTCGGCGACGAGGCCGTCGCGGCGCGGCCCGTAGGCGTCCTCCGGCTCGATCTCGACGGCGCGGCTCTCGCCGACCCGCAGCCCGCGCACGCCCTCGTCGAAGCCGGGGATGACCTCGCCGGCCCCGACCGTGAATTCGAGCGGCTCGCCGCCGCTCGACGTGTCGAACACCTCGCCCCCGGCGAGCCGGCCCGTGTAGTGCACGCGAACGCGGTCGCCTTCCTTCACTGGCTCTGGCATAATCTCTCCGCCTGTACTCTGGTTTTTTCGAGCATCTCATACCGGATGCGGAAAAGCCAGCCGCCGCGGCCGCGGTTCACGCCTCCCGACCCGCGAAACCCCACGCACAGGAAGTTTCAGATGAACAGACGCCGCCTCGCAGCCTTCAAGCCGCTCCTCGTCCTCTGCTCGCTGCTCGCGCCGGCCCCGGCCCAGACGCCCGCCGCCCCGCAGACGCCGCCGGCCCAGAGCCCCCAGCCGCAGGCGACGCCGGACGGCGAGGGCGACGACGTGGTGCGCATCACGGCGAACCTCGTGCAGTTCGACGCCGTCGTCTACGACAAGGACAACCGGCCGGTGACCGACCTGCGGCCCGAAGACTTCGAAGTCACCGTCAGCGGCAAGCGGCAGGAGATCACCAACTT
>DASZKF010000280.1:0-1729 GCA_035947355.1 Pyrinomonadaceae bacterium
CAGAGGTCACAGAGAAGAAGTCATTTTCTCTGTGACCTCTGTGTCCTCCGTGTCCTCTGTGTTGAAAAGAATGACGCGTCACACTCGACATTAAGCGCGGCTAAGGGCGTTGGAAGCCGCGTTCGATGTCGCGTTTATTCAGGCGGAGGATGACGGGGCGCCCGTGGGGGCAGGTGGTGGGCGAGGAGGTTCGGAGGAGGCGTTCGACGAGCCAGCGCATCTTCTCGGCGGTGAGCGGCGTGTTCGCTTTGACGGCGGCGTGGCAGGCGAGCGAGGCGGCGAGGGCTTCGCCGCGGGTGGCGCGCGCGCGGCCGCGCTTTTCGGCGTCTACCGTGTCGAGGGCTTCGCGCAGGAGGCCGCGCAGCTCGCCGGCCGGGAGGTCTGCGGGGACGGCGCGCACGGCCACCGTCCGCCCCGACAGGCGCATCAGCGAGAAGCCGTAGCGTTCGAGCTCTTCGGCCACCTCGTCGAAGGCGGCGGCCTGCGCGGGCGTGAGGTCGAAGGTTTCGGGGACGAGCAGGTGCTGCGACTCGGCCGCGCGCGCGCCTTCGAGCCGCCGGTACTGGTCGAAGAGGATGCGCTCGTGCGCGACGTGCTGGTCTATGAGCAGAAGCCCCTCGGAGTCGGTGGCGATGATGAAGCTGTCGTCGAGCTGGCCGAGCGGGCGGATGCCGTGCGCCAGCGACTCCGCGGCGACCTCGCGCACGAGCCCCGCCGCAGAGCTGACCGGCGGGAGGGCGCGGTTCTGCACGGCAGGCGTCGCCGCGGCCCCGCGCGCGGCCGGCCCGAAGTCGCCGCCGGAATCCTCCGCGGGCCGCGACTCTGCGAGGGCGTCTTCTTCACGGGTCAAGCGGCGCGCGCTGGGCTCGTCGGCACCGAGCGCGGGCGGAGACGCGGGCGATTCGCCTGCGGGCGGCTCGCCACGCCACGGCGACTCCTCGGCGGCGGCCGGCGTCCACCCGAAGTCAATCGCCTCCTGCCGCTCTCCTTCCTGTCCGGGCTGGGGCGCGGGATCAGGCTCGCCGCCGGAGGGCCGCGGCGCGCGCGTCGGTTCGGAGGGGTCGGACTCGTCCGCCCCTATCCCGCCCGCGCCGGACGCTTCGCGCGCGGCCCCGGCGTCCGCCTCTGACCGGAGAAAGCCGCCGGCGGCGAGCGCGGCACGCACCGCCTCGCGGACGGCGTCCGAGACGGCCGCGGCGCGGCGGAAGCGCACCTCCGTCTTCGCCGGGTGGACGTTCACGTCCACCTCCTCCAGAGGCACTTCGAGGAAGAGCAGGGCCGAGGGGTAGACGCCGTGCGGGAGCACCGTGCGGTAGCCCTCGGTGAGGGCGCGCGCGACGAGGCGGTCGCGCACGTAGCGGCCGTTGACGAAGAGGTACTGCGCGTCGCGCGTCGTGCGCCGCGCGCGCGGGGCGGAGACGAAGCCCGTGACGCGCCCCACGCCCTCGAAGCCGCCCGCCACGGCGAGCAGGCTCTCGACGAACTCGTCGCCGAATATCTGGTACGCGCGCTCGCGTAAGTTCTCGGCCGGCGCGGCGCGCAAGACCTCGCGGCCGTTGTTCGTGAGCGCGAAGGCGATTTCCGGGTGCGCGAGCGCGTAGTGCGTGACGAGGTTCGCGAGGTGGAAGCTCTCGGTCGCCTCCGAGCGGAGGAACTTCCTCCGCGCCGGGACGTTGAAGAAGAGGTCTCGGACGACGACGGTCGTCCCCCGGGGCCGCGCCGCGGGCGA
>DASZKF010000281.1:0-25461 GCA_035947355.1 Pyrinomonadaceae bacterium
GTCGCTCGTCATCGCCAGCGTGTGGCTGTATCAGGTCATCTTCCTGAGCAACCACCGACGCGGTAGGCAGACGGCGCATGTCAAAGAGCAGGTTGATCTAGCGCGGTGGAGAATAGCAGCCTGATTTATGCTCAGGCTTCAGCTTAGCTGAGGCGGAAGAAGCGTTTGATCTTGTCGAGGAGGCGGTCGGGCGTCTCGGCCTCGCCGCCGGCGGCGGCGGCCGAGGCGGCGAGGCCGGCGCGCCGCTCGTTGATGGTGTGGCTGAGCGATTCGACGAGGTCGGGGTTGTTCTCCAGGAGGCTGCGCATCGCCTCGTGGTCTATCTCCAGAACCTCGGTCTCCTCGGCGGCGACGACGTTGGCCGTGCGCGGCTCGCCGGTGAAGAGCCCCATCTCGCCGAAGAAGTCGCCCTCGCGCAGGCGCTTGAGGGTCTTCGTCTGCCCGTTCTGGTCAACGCGCACGTCGACGCTGCCGCGGTGGACGACGAACATCGAGGAGCCGCTGTCGCCGGCCCGGATGATCGTCTCGCCCGGCGCGAAGACCCGCCCGCAGGCGTTCGCGGCCAGAGACCCCAGCTCGTCCGACGAGAGCGGGGCGAAGATATCTACGGCGGAGAGGCGCTCGGTCAGGCTCTCGATGCCGTCGCCGTCCGTCGCCTCCTGCTGCATGTAGACGGTGCGGACGGGGAAGGGGAAGGTCAGGCCGGCGCGGCGGAAGGCGTACCAGATGCGCTGGCGGACGAGGGCGTCCGTGTCGTTGTAGCGCGCGTAGTCCGAGAGCCAGTACTTGACCTCGTAGTCTATCCCGCTCTCGCCGTAGCCGCGCATGCGCACCACGGGCGTCATGTAGCGCAGGACGTTCTCGCACTCGCGGACGGCCTCGCGGACGGCGTGGATGACGCGGACGGGCGAGTCGTGGTAGGCGGCGCTGAAGAAGACGATGCGCGCGTTGGCGTTGTCGCGCGGGCAGACCTCGAAGTTCTCCTTCGCGATGGTCGCGTTGCTCACCAGGACGGTGTGGTTCTGGAACGTCTTGATCTTGACGGCGCGCCAGGTGATGGACTCGACGACGCCGGTGAACTGGCTGACGGAGAGCACGTCGCCGACCTGGAAGGGCTTGTCGGCGTGCAGCGAGATGCCGGCGAAGAGGTTGCCGAGCGTGTCCTGGAGCGCGAGGCCGAGGATGATGCCCAGCAGCGCCGAGCCGGAGAGGAGCGCGCCGAACGAGAGGTCCGCGAAGTGGAACTTGAGGATGACGGCGAGGCAGGTGACGTAGGCGACCAGGGAGAAGAGGTCGCGCATCAGGCTCGGGGCCTCGTAGCCCTTGCGCTTGCGGAAGACGAAGAAGACGAACTCGTTGAGCGCGCGGACGGCGACGAAGGCGACGCTCACCCAGAAGAGGACGCTGACGAGCCGCATCGCCCACTCGTAGCCGTCCTGCGGCGCGGTCATGAAGCCGGTCGAGAGCGGGTGGTCGTCGAAGCGCGACAGGAGGTAGAGGGTCAGCCCGCACAGGGCCGCGGCCAGCAAGGGGACGGCGAGCTGCTTTTTGAGACGGGGCCGGGACACAGCGCTCAAGTTTCGAGTTGCGGGTTTCGAGTTCCGAGTTCTTGCCGCCGGGCCTGAGCCTCGAACTCGGTAATCACGAACTCGAAACTCGAAACCCGCAACTCGAAACTTAGTTATCCGAAGACCGTCGTCGCCACCAGAATCGCCGAGAGGGCCGAGACGGCGGCGACGATCAGCCACGCGGCGGCATTATAGAGCCGGCCGTTGGCGTATGCACCCATTAATTCGCGGCTCCCGGCGAGCCGCAGCACGGCGACGAGGATGACGGGCAAAAGCAGCCCGTTGATGAACTGCGTCGTCAGCAGCACGTCTATCACGGGCAGCCCCGGGATCATCGCGACGAACGCGCCGGCCGCGATGAGGAAGCTGAAGATTCCGAGGAAGATCGGGGCCTCGCGGAAGCTGCGCGAGACGCCCTTCTCGAAGCCGAGCGCCTCGCTGATCGAGTAGGCCGTCGCCAGCGGCAGCACGCCGACGGCGAGCATCGCCGCGCCCAGAAGCCCGACGGCGAAGAGCGCCTGCGCGTAGGCCCCGGCGACGGGGGCGAGCGCCCGCGCCGCCTCGGCCGCCGACTCCAGCTCGACCGGGCCGCCGTGCGCGTAGAGCGTCGCGGCCGTCGAGACGACGATGAAGAAGGCGACGACGACGGAGAAGACCGTGCCGACCCAGACGTCGGCGCGCGTCAGCCCGTAGTCCTCGACGGTCGCGCCCTTGTCCACCACCGACGACTGGACGAAGACCTGCATGAAGGGCGTGATGGTCGTGCCGATCAGCGCGACCAGCATGAAGAGGTAGCCGCGGTCGAGGCTGAAGGAGGGGCGGACGAGCTCGCGCCCGACCTCGCCCCAGTCGGGCCGCGCGAGGAAGGCCGAGGCGATGTAGCCGAGGAAGACGAGCGACATCAGGAGGAAGACGCGCTCGACCCTCTGGTAGGAGCCTTTGACGACGACCCACCAGATGCCGAAGGCGGCGAGCGGCACCGAGGCGTAGCGCGAGACGCCGAAGAGTTCGGTGGCCGCCGCGATGCCGACGAACTCCGAGACGATGACGCCGCCGTTGGCGACCAGGAGCGCCAGCATGACGAGCGCCGTCCAGCGCACCCCGAACCGCTCGCGGATGAGGTCGGCCAGCCCCTTCCCCGTCACCACCCCCATCCGCGCGCACATCTCCTGCACGAGGCCGAGGCTGAGCATGATGGGGACGAGCGTCCAGAGGAGGCTGTAGCCGTAGCGCGCGCCGACCGAGGAGTAGGTGGCGATGCCCGAGGCGTCGTTACCGGAGTTGGCGGCGATGATGCCGGGGCCGAGCACGGCGAGGTAGGCCACGAGCCGGCCGCGCCGCGCGCCCGCCGTCCGGCGCACCCCGCGCACGCCGCGCCGCCACAGGCGACGCCCCGCCCTCTTCACGGCTGCGCGCGTCTCGACCACTCGGAGGCTCCCCGTCTTTCATAAAAACTTTGCGACCCGCAATCAGCGATCGCGCTTGCGCGACAGCGGCAGCCACCTACTCGCCTGCGCGGCCCGGCCCACTTCCTGCAAGCGGCGGACAATCGCGACCTTCTCCTCGAAGGGGAGTTTCGCCAGCCGCCGCCTGCGCTCCTCCTTCTTCCTGAGTAGTTCGGAGATGTCCGCTTCTTTGCTCACGGGTGGAATCTGCCTAGAAACTCACGCCACTTTCCGATTAGATCGTGTCGCGCAAGCACCTCTTCCAGAAACTCCCTGTCAACGACGCCTTCTTCGAGAAACCCGACCAGGCGCGCGTGATCCTTCGGCCTGCCGGTTTGCAGCATGATGGCGGCCAGGTGTTCTGCTTTTACGACTCGGGTCGTGGTGCGGCCGAATTCGACCTCGACGGCCTGTTCGACGGCTTCGGCGACCAGCGGATTATAGGTCGGGAGAAACTGCACGGGCCAGCCTTCAACGTTTACGCTCTCTCCCTCGGCCGTGTAACCCTCACGCGCGAGGTGTTCGTAAATCGGGGCCAGGCTGATAAGCCCGCCCGACACGTCCGCCGCGAAAAAAATGTCTAAGTCGTAAGTCGTAAATGGCTCGATGTAAAAGATTGCGGCCATCGCCCCGCCGATGGCGTACCGCTTAATAACGCCTTCGGATTCCATCCGATTGATGACTTCGAGCGTCTTCTCCACGGTAGTCGTCATGCCTCAGCCGAAAAGCCTCGGCAGGCGCTGCCGCCAGCCTTTCGGGAGCAGGTATTCCATGGCGTCGTCAACGGTGACGATGCCGGCGATGTCGCCCTCGTCGTCTATGACGGGGAGGGCGAGGAGGTTGTACTCGGCCATCGTCTCGGCCACCTCGCGCGCCGGGTCGTCCGGGTGGGCGCGCTGGAACTCGGTGCGCATGACCTCGGCGAGCGGCAGGGCCGGGTCGGAGAGGATGAGGCTGCGCAGGGTGATGAGGCCGGCGAGCCGCCACGCGCCCTCCTCCTCGACGACGTAGAGGTAGTAGATCATGTTCGGCGTCTCGGCCATCTCGCGCAGCCGCGCGATGGCCTCGCCGACCGTCAGATTTTTCGGGAGGACGACGAACTCGGTCGTCATCAACCCGCCGGCCGTGTCGTCCTCGTAGGGGAGGAGTTCGGCCACGTCGGCCTTCTCCTCGCCCTCCATGCGCTCCAGCAAGTCTTCGGCCTTCTCCTCGGGCAGGTCGCCCAAAACGTCGGCCGCCTCGTCGGGCGACATCCATTCGAGGATGTCGGCGGCGCGCTCCTCCTCCATCTCGCCGATGATGCGGGCCTGATCCTCGTCGGCCATCTCTTCCAGGGTCTCGGCGGCCGTCTCGTCGTCGAGGGCCTCGATGATCTCGGCCCCCTGGTGGTAGGAGAGCACCTCGGCGAGGCGCGCGATCTCGACGGGGTGGAGGCGGGCCAGCTTGTCGCGCGAGGATTTCAGCCGCACGGTGGCGGCGTCGGTGGCGAGGTAGCCGACGTCGGCCCAGTCTATGACCTCGACGGGGCGGTTCGTTCCGATGAAGTTGTGCGGCGTGAGCCGCCGCCAGAGGCCGGCGAGCGAGACATCGGCGCCGGTGACGCGCAGCTCGCCGGCGGCCGCGATGAGCTGCACGTCGTTGACGCGCACGACGCGCTTGCCGTCCACGTCTATGAGCTGCTTGTCGAGCACGTCCTTCGCCAGCAGCACCTCGCCGTCGCGCCGCGCGAAGGGGCGCAGGTCGAGGATGTCGGAGGCGAGGCGCACGCCCTGCTCGTCGAGCGCCCGGATGCGCGCGCGCGGCAGGAAGAAGTCGCGGCGGCGCAGACGCGCCACCACGCCCGTCACCGGCGGGTGGTCTTCGCCGAGGCGGACGATCACGTCCTTGAGGGTGGCGACACGCTCGCCCTCCATGTCGCGGATGGGGCGACCGAGCACCTGCGAGAGATACAGCATGGGTGATTAACGCTCCCGAAGAGTCGCAGGCATCATAGCAAGAGAAGTTTCGGGTTGCGAGTTTCGGGTTTCGAGTTGAAGACGGTCTGGTTGTGAACTCGAAACTTTAAACTCGGAACTCGGAACTGTTTCTAATCCGCAATCCGCAACCGCGTCGCGGCTCTGGCTTCACTTCGTCTCGACGGTGTAGGTGACTACCGTCTGCCCGCCGGCCGGCACCGGCACGCGGAACTGGAGGCTGTTGGCGGCGAGCCGTTCGTGCGGGTGCGAGGACTCGAGCACCGTCCACTGGTTGTCCGCGAACTGCTCGATGCCCTCGCGGACGAACGCCTCGGCGGGGCGCGCGCCGCGGTTCATCACCGTGACCTCGATGCTCGTGATGAGCTTGTAACGGATGTTGCTCTCCTGGCTGCGGTACTCGACCTGCCGCCGCTCCAGGACGCGGCGCGTTCCGAAGAGGGTCGAGGAGCGCCCCTGCGAGACGCTGAACTCGCCGCCCGGCGGCGTCAGCGGAATCCGATCCTGCCCGACGACTTGCGCCACCTGCCCCTCGCGCGCGTAGATCGTCACCTGCCCGGCCGGCATCGAGGCCGCGGTCGGGTTCTTCGACACGAGGCGGACTTCGAGGCCCCTCGGCAAGAGCACGAAGCCGCCGCGCGCGTAGGTCTGCGTGCCGTACTCGTTCTCGAAGACGTTGCGCTCGACGACCGAGAGGCGCGCGCGCTGGAAGAGCGGGTGGCGGCTGACGGGCGCGTTCGCGTTGAGGCTGAGGTCGCGCCCCAAACGGAAGCGCGTGAAGGCGCTCAGCGGCGCGGCCCCGGCCGAGGCCGCCGCGGACGAGCCGTTGGTCATGTCGCTGCGGGTCTGGTAGACGTTCGCCGACGCCTCGTCCTCGGCGCGCAGGACGCCGCCCAGGTTCGGGAGCAGCGCGATCTCGCCGGCGACGAGGTCTACGGCCCCGGCGCGCACGTCCGCGCCCGTCTGGTTGTAGAGCGAGACCCAGGCGTCGAGCGCGGCCGCCGAGGGCGGCGCGCCCTCGGGCGCGGGGTCGAGGACGAGCGAGTAGTCGCCGCGCCAGCTCAGGTCGGGCGCGAGGTAGTCCACCTGGATGCGGCGCGGGCCGGCCGCCCCGCGGTTGCGCAGCACCAGGTGGAGGACGGGCGTGCGCTGGCCGCCGACCTGCGCGCCGTCGAAGGTCAAGTCCTGGCGGACGACCTCCGCGTCCTCGGCCGTGACGCGCAGGGTGCGGACGACGGCCTTCGGCATCAGGCTGCGCCATTCGAGCTGGTTGACGCCGGGCTGGAGTTCGACGGTGCGCTCTTCGAGGAACTCCGCGAGGCCGGCGTCGTAGACGGTCAGGTGCGCGGCCTGTCCCTGCGCGAGCGCGGCCGGCGCGAGGGCGGCGGCGAGGAGAAGGGCGGCGAAGCTCAGTCTGCTGTGCATTTGGAAGGCTCCTCCGGACGAAGTTTCGGCGTGCTTAGAACGCGCCCGCGGCGCGGGCCTTGCGGAGTTTACAGTTTCGAGTTACGGGTTTCGAGTTTCGAGTTAAAAAACGAGATGCTCCTGCCGCGACTTGTCTTTGAACTCGAATCCCGAAACCCGAAACCCGAAACTGTTTATTGCAAAAGCGGAACCTTTTATCTTATGCTCCCCGCCATGATGCACGTCGGGGAGCACTTCTCGAAGGTTTATCTTCAATCCAACTGATGCTGACGGTCGGGACGGAATGGCTCATTGAGGCGTCGGGCTGCGACGCCGAGGCGCTGGGCGACGTGGGCCGCCTGCGCGAGGTCTTCGCGCGCGCCGTCTCGGAGCTGGGCCTGCGGGTCGTCGGCGAGCCGCTCTGGCACAAGTTCCCCGGCCCCGGCGGGGTGACGGGCCTCGCCATGCTCACCGAGTCGCACCTCGCCTGCCACACCTACCCGGAGTTCGGCGTCGCCACCTTCAACCTCTACTGCTGCCGCGAGCGCCCCGCGTGGGACTGGGAGGCGCGCCTGCGCGAGCTGCTCGGGGCCGCCGCGGTGCGCGTCCGCAGCTTCACGCGCGAGACCGACGCCGCCGGCCCCGGAGACCCTTCGCCCCAGGCCGCGCGCGGGGGAGGGGCTTGATGGCCGTCCAGGCGAGTTGCCCCGCGTGCGGCGCGCAGGTGCTGTTCAAGACGGGCTCGTCCGTCGTGGTCGTCTGCGAGTTCTGCCACTCGGTCGTGGCGCGCACCGACCGCGGGATTGAAGACATAGGCAAGGTCGCCGAGGTGGTCGAGACCGGCTCGCCGCTCGAAGTCGGCCTGCGCGGCGTCGTCCGCGGCGTGGCCTTCGAGCTGACGGGCCGCGCGCAGCTCCAGCACGCGGCCGGCGGCACCTGGGACGAGTGGTACGCGGCGCTGGCCGACGGGCGCTGGGGCTGGCTCGCCGAGGCGCAGGGGCGCTTCCACCTCACCTTCCAGATTCAGGTGCCCGACCCGCGCGCGCTCCCCTACATAGACCAGCTCCAACTCGGCCAGCCCGTCACCGCCATCCCGACCCAGCTCCCGCTCGTCGTCGCCGAGAAGGGCCAGGCGCGGATGCTCGCCGCCGAGGGCGAAATCCCCTACCTGCTCAAGCCCGGCGAGACCTTCTACTACGCAGACCTCTCGGGGCAGGACGGCGTCTTCGGCACGCTCGATTACGGCGAGCACCCGCCGCTCGTCTTCGTCGGCCGCGAAGTCACCCTCGGGGAACTCGGACTCGCCGACGCGCAGCGGACGCGCGAGCGCGACCCGCGAGCCGTGACGGCCTCGCGCCTCAACTGCCCGAACTGCGCGGGGCCGCTGGAGTTGCGCGCGCCCGACAAGACCGAGCGCGTGACGTGTCCGAACTGCGGCTCGCTACTCGATGTTAACCAGGGCGAGTTTCGCTACCTGCGGACGCTCGTGCCGAAGGGGCCGCCGCCCTCGATACCGCTCGGCGCGGTGGCCGAGTTCGAGGGGCGGCCGATGACCGTCATCGGCTTCATGGTGCGCAGCGTCGAGTTCGAGGGCGTCCGCTACTACTGGCAGGAGTACCTGCTCTACAACCCGGCCGTCGGCTTCCGCTGGCTCGTCGAGTCGGACCAGCACTGGAGCTACGTCCGCACGCTCGCCCCGGCCGAGGTGAGCGAGGACGCGGACGGCAAGCACGCGCGCTACGACGGCAAGAAGTTCAAAATCTTTCAGGACGCCGCGGCCCGCGTCGAGCACGTCATGGGCGAGTTCTACTGGAGGGTCGAGGTCGGCGAGCTGGTGCGCGCCGTGGACTTCGTCCGCCCGCCGCTGATGCTCTCGAAGGAGGTCTCCGGCGGCTACGTCGGCCGCGGGAAGAACAAGCAGGGCGCGCTCGAAGCCGAGGAGGTCAACTGGTCGCTCGGCACGTACGTCCCCGTCAAGGAGATCAGGAAGAAGTTCGGCGTCGAGCTGCCGCGGCCGCAAACGGTCGCGCCGAACCAGCCGTTCCGCCACAAGGCGGTCTACGCCTACTGGCTGCTGCTCACCTTCGCCGCGCTCCTGGCCGGCGCCTTCCTGCTCGTGACGAGCCCGCGCGCGCGCGTCTTCGAAGCGTCGTACAAGTTCCAGCCCCAGCCGTCGCCTTCGGCCACGCCGACGCCGCCCCCGCCGGGCGCTTCGGGGGCGACGCTGCGCGAGTACAACGAGCGGCTGCGCCAGCAGATTCAACAGCAGATACAGGCGCAGGCGCGGGCGGCCGGCTCCGAGGGCACGCAGGTCATCTTCACCGACGCCTTCGAGCTGCGCGGCCGGCGGAACATACGCGTGACGGGCACGGCCAACGTGGACAACAACTGGCTCTACGTCGCCGGCGACCTCATCAACGAGGAGACGGGCCTCATCCAGCAGTTCGACCTGCCCATCGAGTACTACTACGGCGTGGACGGCGGCGAGAGCTGGTCGGAGGGCGGGCGCTCTTACGACGTGACGCTGCCGGCGCTGCCGGCGGGCCGCTACACGATGCGCCTCGAGGCGCAGTGGGAGAACTGGAACCAGACGCTGCCGCCGCAGCTCTCGGTCAGGGTCGAGCAGGGCGTGCCGCGACTCCTGAACCTGATCCTCGTCCTCGTCGCGCTCTCGGTCATCCCCCTGCTCGTCGTCTTCTGGCAGATCAGCTTCGAGAAGCGCCGCTGGGCCGACAGCACGTTCAGCCCGTACGAGTCGGGGGGAAGTGATGAATGATGAATGCGGAATGATGAATTAAAGGCCGCTCGGATGATGAAACTCAACGTGAATCACATTCATCATTCCGCATTCATCATTTAAAAAGAGGTGATGCGCGATGCTCAGTAAACTTTATCTCTTGCTCGGGGGCGGGCTGCTGCTCGGCTACGTCGTGGCGGCGTGGGCGGGCTGGGAGTTGAGCCTGTCGCCGCGCCAGCAGTTGCCGGCCGACGTGCGCAACTCGCCCGGCGGCTACCGCTCGTTCCACTTCTGGCATTCCGGCTACCGCGGAGGAAAATAGATGCTGACAAATACGCCGGCGGCGTCGGCCGCCCTCTCCCCCCTCGCGCTGGTCGTGCGCTTCGAAGACCTCGCGGGCGTGCTCGTCACGACCGCCATCTTCACGCTCTTCGGGCTGATCGTCTTCGCCGTCGCCTACACGATCATCGTCAAGGCGACGCCCTTCTCCGTCCGCAAGGAGCTCGAAGAGGATCACAACACGGCCATCGCCATCGTCATCGGCTCGATCATCATCGGCATCGCGCTCATCATCGCCGCGGCCATACAGGGCTGAGCCGGGGGCTGTGGGCCGGGGCCGCGCGGCGGCGCGCGGCACGGGACCCGTCTCCCGCCACCGCCTTTTATTCTCACTCGGCGCGGGGATAAAATGGAGCCGGAGGAAGTGTCGTGCCCATGAAAAAGGTTAAGGACTACGCCGCCGAAGGCCCCGTTGCGCCCGCCCCCGCGGACGAAGGGCGGCTCGGACGTCTGCTCAAACGCGTGACCGTAGACCCCCAGACCTGCCACGGGCAGCCGTGCATCCGCGGGCTGCGCATCATGGTCAGCGTCGTCGTCAACTCGCTGCGGGCCGGCATGTCGTACGACGACCTTCTGCTGCGCTACCCCGACCTCACGCGCGACGACATTGACGCCGCCGTGGCCTACACGCACGCGCATGAGAATTAAGCTCGACCATAACCTGTCGCCCCACCGGGGACCCATCCTCGAAGAATTAGGCCACGACGTAAAGACAGCGAGCGGCGAAGACCTCTCGAGGGCCAGCGACGCCCTCCTGCTGTCCGAGGCGGCCCGCGAAGAGAGAATGCTGTTCACGCTCGACCTCGGCTTCGCCAGCGTTGACAGGTATCCGCGGGACACGCACGCCGGCATCGTCGTGTTCGAGCAGAGGAAAGGCGAGAGCATCGAGAGGGTCGAAAACCGCCTGCTGGCTTTCGCCCGGAGCCGGAGCCAGAAGAGGCTCGAAGGGCGCACGGTCGTCGTTGAAAAGACGCGGCTGCGCTTCCCGAGGGGTAAGAGAAGGAAGGGTTCCGCGCCCGGCGCGGCGGAGTGACCTTGTAAGATGAACCGAACGCCCGTCCTCTTCCTCAACGTGATCGTGATCGCGACCTGCGGGCTCGTCTACGAGCTTTTGGCGGGGACGCTGGCGTCGTACGTGCTGGGCGACTCGGTCACGCAGTTCTCGCTCATCATCGGCATCTACCTGTTCTCGATGGGGGCGGGCGCGTGGCTGTCGCGGTTCGTCGGGCGCGAGCTGGCGCGGGTCTTCGTGGACGTGGAGCTAGCCGTGGCCGTGCTCGGCGGGCTCTCGGCCCCGCTCCTCTTCCTCACCTTCGCGCACCTCGGCTACTTCCAGGTCATCCTCTACACGATGGTCTTCCTCATCGGCGCGCTCGTCGGCCTCGAAATCCCGCTGCTGATGCGGATACTTAAAGACCACCTCGACTTCAAGGAGCTGGTCGCGCGGGTGCTGGCCCTCGACTACGTCGGGGCGCTCGTCGCCTCGCTCCTCTTCCCGATCTTCCTCGTGCCGAAGCTCGGGCTGGTGCGCACCTCGCTCGTCTTCGGGATGCTCAACGCCGCCGTCGGGCTCTGGGCGACGTGGCTGATGCAGCCGCTCATCCGCCGGGCGTCGGTCTCGCGGCTGCGCGCGCAGGGCTGCGTCGTCATCGCGCTGCTGCTCGTCGCCTTCGTCAAGGCCGACTCGCTGACCTCTTTGGCCGAGGACGCGATGTTCGCCGACGACATCGTCTACACGAAGACGACCCACTACCAGCGCATCGTCGTCACGCGCAACCGCGCCGGCTTCCAGCTCTTCCTCAACGGCAACCTCCAGTTCAGCTCGGCCGACGAGTACCGCTACCACGAGGCGCTCGTGCACCCGGCGATGGCGCTCGCCGCCGAGGGCGGGCGGGCCGTCGGCCGCGTCCTCATCCTCGGCGGCGGCGACGGCCTCGCCCTGCGCGAAGTGTTGAAGTACCCGTCGGTCGGGCACGTCACGCTCGTTGACCTCGACCCGGACATGACGGAGCTTTCGCGCCGCTTCCCGCCGCTCGCCGAGCTGAACCGGCGCGCGCTCGAAGACCCGCGGCTCTCGGTCGTCAACGAGGACGCGATGCTCTGGCTCGAAAGGGAGGGGCCGCCCTTCGACGCGGCCGTCGTGGACTTCCCCGACCCGAACACCTTCGCCCTGGGGAAGCTCTACACGACGCGCTTCTACCGCCTGCTCCAGCGCCGCCTCACCCCGGAGGCGGCCGTCAGCGTGCAGTCCACCTCGCCGCTCTTCGCGCGCACCTCCTACTGGTGCGTCGTCAGGACGATGGAGGCCGCCGGCCTCTCCGTGCGCCCCTACCACACCTCCGTCCCGTCGTTCGGCGTCTGGGGCTTCGCCCTCGCGCGCCGCGCGCCCTTCGACCCGCCCGCCGCGGCCCCGGCCGACGCGCGCTTCCTCAACCCCGAGGCCATGCGCGCCATGTTCGTCCTCCCCGCGGACCTCGGCCCCGTCCCCGTCGAGATTAACCGCTTAGACAACCAGGCGTTGGTGAGGTACTACGAGAGTGAGTGGAGGCGGTACGAATAAACGACGGGGCGGACAGGAAGGGTTCCGCGCCGACAGTTCAGCCCGCGCCGCCCCGGCCTGTTTTCGGATAGCAGAAGGGGAGCGTCTCCGGCACGCTCCCCTTCTGCTCCCTCACGGCGCGGGCGCAGGGTCACAACTCTCGGTGGATTTCGGACAAGACGTCGGCGCGGTAAGCCTGCTTGGGCGTGAACTTAAACATGCAGGCGTCGTCCGTATAATCCATGAAGTTCGTGATCGGGTCGGCTCCCGTGGCCGAGCAGGTGTTACGCCCGGTCGGACAGCCGAACGCCGGGGAGGCTTCCGACGGGGTGTCGCTGATGCGGTCGCCGGTGAGGGCGCAGCCGCCCTGGAAGGTGTGGAAGAGGCCAAACCAGTGGCCGACCTCGTGCACTGCCGTATCGCCCAGGTTGTACGGCGCGGCAGTCCCGCCCGGGAGCGATTGGTTGAGGACGACGACGCCGTCCAACTTAGCGCCGTTAGCGTTGGTGTCGAAGTCCCACGGGAAAGTCGCCCAGCCGAGCAGCCCGCCGCCGGGGCTGTTCGAGTAGATGTTCAAATCTTTTGAGGTCCCTCTGCGGAGGTTCGACTTCATCGCGAGTTCCGCCGACGTGCCCGGCCCGGCCGTATACCAGGTGGCGCTGGTCGTGCGAGTAACCAAAGTCTTCACGAATTTGAAGGGGGTGGGGGCGCCCGCGCCGCCGGGGGCGGTGCCGGCGTAGGCCTTGTTGAGGGCGCTGATTTGCGCGTCAATCATCGAAGTCGGTATATCGCCGTTGGCGACGCCCGCGCCTTTCCTGATGACATGGAAGTACACTTTGATCGTCACGGAGCCGGCCGCCCTTTGCGCGGAGGTGTCGAACGCGGGAAGGCCCCGCCGGGTGTTGAAGTCCACAATCCTCTGGCCTTCTTTGGCGATCCTCTGCTCGTCGGGCATCACCGTCGCGCAGCGGGCGCCGCTGCGGATGAAGGCCTCTTTACTCCGCCACTCCACGCCGTTGAGCGCGAACGGCAACTCCCGGTCGCCGTCGTCCTGGACGAGATTGCCGCCTTCGAGGGGCTGGGCGAGCCGGTCGCCTTCCTGGGCCTGAGCTTCGTTAACGATTCGGGGTTGGGTGAGGGCCAATGTGAGTACCAGCGCGGCGAGCGCCAGCAGGGCAGTCATTTTTCGTTTCATCGGACTTTCTCCTTACGAGGGAGTTCGGGGCGAAAGCGTTGGCAGGCAGAGCGGGCTGGGTGTCTGAAAATCTCGCGTGGCGGAACTCCTTGCGGGACGGGGTAAAAGGGAGCGCCGGGGTAAACTGAGGCGCCGTAAAGCGGTTATGCGGTGAGACTACGCTAGCGGCCGCGCGGCAAACATTTGAGGCTGGAGACACTTTCGCGCCGCGGCCACCGCGTAAGCGTTTTCAATGCGGCAGATAGTATGATGAATCGGGCGTCGAGTCAATGATAAATCGAGTCAATGATAAATTTAGCCGAAAATTACTCATTCTCGGGCCGCGTTGAAAACGCGGCCCCGCATCAACGGGCGGCGTCGGGAAAGCGCGTGCCTTTCAAAGTACACGTAAGTTATCCCGCCCGGCCCGCCCGGCCCAGTTGATATTTTTGTGAGTAACAAGAGCCTTTCGAGGAGAGAATTACTGGCGGCCTTCCTCGGCCTCCCCTTCGCGCTCGCGGCGTGCGACACGCGCGAAACTACCGGCGCCCTGCCGGAAGGCGAAATCGTCGGGGCGTCGGACGGGCTGGGCCACCGGCTGCGAGACGGGGCGAAGGTCGAAGTCCCGGCAGACGCTTGGGAGCGCGCGGGTGTCGTCATCGTGGGCGCGGGCGTGGCGGGGCTGGCGGCGGCGTGGGGGCTTTTAAGGGAGGGGTTCGAGGACTTCATGGTGCTCGAGCTCGAAGCCGCGCCGGGCGGGACGGCGCGCAGCGGCGAGCGGCACGGCGTGGTGCCGTACCCCTGGGGCGCGCACTACCTGCCCGCGCCGCTCAAGGAGAACCGCGCGCTCGTCTCCCTGCTCGAAGAGATGGGCGTGCTCGAAGGCGCGGACGAGGAGGGCGAGCCGGTCGTCGCCGAGCAGTTCCTCTGCCGCGACCCCGAAGAGCGCGTCTTCTACCGCGGCCGCTGGTACGAGGGCCTCTACCTGCACGCGGGCGCGGACGAGGAGGACGCGCGGCAACTACAGGTTTTCAACGCGGAGGTTGACGCCTGGGCCGCGTGGCGCGACGCCCGGGGCCGCCGCGCCTTCCGCCTCCCGGTCTCGACGTGCTCGGACGACGCCGACGTGACCGCGCTCGACCGCCTCTCGATGGCCGAGTGGATGGCCGGGCGCGGGCTCGACTCGGCGCGGCTGCGCTGGCTCGTGGACTACGCCTGCCGCGACGACTACGGGCTGCCGGTCGAGCAGACGAGCGCCTGGGCCGGTCTCTTCTACTTCGCCTCGCGCATGAAAGCGCCGGGCGAGGAGGCGCAGTCGCTCATCACCTGGCCCGAGGGCAACGGCCGCCTCGTCCGCCATCTCTTCGAGAAGGCCCGGCCTCGGGTGCGCCTCGGCCTCGCCGTCGCCGACATCCGCCCCGCGGGCGGGGGCCGCGGGCGCGGCGTCGAGGTCGTCGCCCTGCGGGACGGGGGCGGGGCCGTCGGCTTGCGCGCCGACAAGGTGATCTTCGCCGCGCCGCAGTTTCTGACGAAGCACGTCCTGCGGCCGTACCGGGAGGGGGCGGCGCCGGCGCACGTCGCGGAGTTCGAGTACGGCGCGTGGATGGTCGCCAACCTCTTCCTCAGCGAGCGCCCCCGGCCCGGCTTCGGCTTCCCGCCCGCGTGGGACAACGTGCTCTACGAAAGCCCCTCACTCGGCTACGTCACGGCCACGCACCAGCGCGGGCTCGACCGCGGCCCGACCGTCTTCACCTACTACTACCCTCTGACCGACGCCGACCCGCGCGCCGCCCGCGCGCGCCTGCTCTCGACCGGCCGGGACGGCTGGGCCGAGGTCGCGCTCTCCGACCTCCGCCGCGCGCACCCAGACATCCGCGCGCTGACCCGACGCCTCGACGTGATGCGCTGGGGCCACGCCATGATCCGCCCCCGCCCCAACTTCATCTGGGGCGGCGCGCGCCAGCGGGCGCAACGGCCCCTCGGCGACGTACACTTCGCCCACTCCGACCTCTCCGGCGTGGCGCTCTTCGAGGAAGCCTTCGACCACGGCCTGCGCGCCGCCGGGGAAGTGGTTTCGGGTTTCGGGTTACGGGCGGGCGTTGGCGTTGGCGTCTGAGCTGGCGACATAAAGCAGCAGTCAGGGCGGACTAAGCCTACTGACTACTGTCTACTTGAATTATAATCCCGCGACCCGCCGAGCCTATGGCCGCCGAGCACCTGAACACAATCGTCCTGGAGGCCGCGCCGCCGAGGGCCGCGCGCCGAGAGTGGTGGCTGTTCTCGCCGCGCGCGGACGTGTGCGTCTTCCTGGGGAGCGCGCTCGCGTCGCTCGTGTTGCTGTGGGTCGGGGGGCGCGCCGGGGTGCTCGAAGCCGACTCGCCGGACTGGGCGTGGGTGCCGGCGGTGCTCCTGGTGGACGTGGCGCACGTCTACGCGACGGCCTTCCGCGTCTACTTCGACGCGGAGGAGCTGAGGCGGCGCGCGTGGCTCTACGTCTCGGCCCCGGCGCTCGCGCTCCTCGTCGGCGTCGCCCTCTACTCCGAGGGCGAGGCGATGTTCTGGCGCGCGCTCGCCTACCTCGCCGTCTTCCACTTCGTCCGGCAGCAGTACGGCTGGGTGGCGCTCTACCGGGCGCGGGCCGGCGAGCGCGGGCGCGCCGGCTGGTGGGTGGACGCGGCGGCCGTCTACGCGGCGACCCTCTACCCGCTCGTCTACTGGCACTCGAACCTGCCGCGCAACTTCTGGTGGTTCCTGCCGGGCGACTTCGCGCAGTTGCCCGCGTGGGTCGAGCGCGCGGCGTGGCCGCTCTACGTCCTGGCGCTCGGCGCGTACGCGGCGCGCTCGGCGCACGCCTGGTTGGTGAGGAGGGCGGGCAGTCCGGGCAAGGACATCGTCGTCGCGACGACCGCCGTCTGCTGGTACGCCGGCATCGTCGCCTACAACTCCGACTACGCCTTCACGGTGACGAACGTCGTCATCCACGGCGTACCGTACATGGCGCTCGTCTGGTGGTACGCGCGGCGGCGCGCGCCGCACGCCGGGGCGACCTACCGGCGGCTCGTGCGCTGGCCCGTCGTCTTCCTGGCGACGCTGTGGCTTTTGGCCTACGCGGAAGAACTCCTCTGGGACCGGGGCGTGTGGCACGAGCGGGCGTGGCTCTTCGGCGGGGCCTGGGACGGAGACTGGAGGGCCTGGCTCGTCCCCTTCCTCGCGCTGCCGCAGATCACGCACTACGTCCTCGACGGCTTCATCTGGCGGCGCAAGAGCAACCCGCAGTTATCCGTCTTCGGCGAACGGTAGAGACCGTCTCACAAACGCCAGTGCTATGTTTAGATCGGATTACCGTCGAGTGTACCGGGAGGCAGTTTTGACACAGAGGGCACGGAGAAGAAGAGTTGATTTCTCTGTGCCCTCTGTGCCCTCCGTGCCCTCTGTGTTGAAGTGAACTGGCGGTACACTCAACGGTAATCAGGTCTTAGACCGTGGCGCGGGCCGCCTTCGGCGGGGCGGCCGTGCGGGCGGCCACGGCCCGCCCCCGGATGGAAAGCGCCCGCCAACTGATAACGGCCGACGGGACGAAACAGGCCACGGCTTCGAGGCTCCAGACGACCGAGACGAAGCCGACCTCGCCCAGGGCCGCCACCGCCGGGATGGCGAGTATCGCCCTGGCGAAGACGAAGATCATGGCGAACGGGTAGCTGCGGATCATCCACTCCTGGTGCTGCCGGATGTCGCCCCTGCGCACGCAGTACAGGGCGACGGCCGTCGTCAAGAGCCACCCGGAGGACTGTACGACGGCGGCCATCACCAGCGTCGGCGGGCCGAGGATGACCGCGATGGGGATGGCGGTCGGCGCGGCGATGGCGACCCCGGCCACGTAGAGCCTGCCCAAGACGCGGTGCAGCCGGAGGTTCCGCCGGCGCAGCCGCGCCGAGAACTGGAACGGCGCGAGGAGCAGCGCCGTGGCCCCCGCGACGGCGTGCGGCAGCATCCACCACTTGACCGGCTCGATGCGCTGCCAGACGGGCGAGCGCGGGTCGAGGAACGGCACTTCGTAGACGTAGAAGACGAAGAGCGTCAGCAGGGCGAAGACGAGGAAGAAGACGTGCTTTGCGCGAAACGACATAGTTAGACCTCCTCAGCGCGGCGGCGGTACTGTCGCCGGGGCGACTCGACTGTCAAATTCGTCGCCCTCCGTCCCTATACGCGCAGAAGGCCGGCGATAAAAATCACCCGCCCGCGGACGAAGACTCCTATGCCTGAACAGACCGCCGCCCCCGAGAAAGTCCACCGCTACCGCTGCCCCGGCTGCGGCGCCGACCTCCTCTTCGAGCCGCGCGACGGCCTCCTCGCCTGCCCCTACTGCGGGCGGCAGGAGCGAATCGAGGCCGGGGGCGAGGCCGTGGCCGAGCGCGGCTACGAGGAATACCTGCGGCTGCACGCCGACCAGATGGCGACGCTCGCCCCTTCGGCGCTCGAAGTGCAGTGCCAGACGTGCGGCGCGGCCGTCACCTTCACGCCGCCTCTGGTCGCCGGCGAGTGCGACTTCTGCGGCAGCCCCATGGTCGCGCAGCCCAAGAGCGCAGACCCCGTGCTCGCGCCCGAGGGCGTGCTCCCGTTCCGCGTCACGCCGGAGCAGTCGGCCGAGGCCGTCCGCCGCTGGCTCTCCTCGCTCTGGTTCGCGCCCAGCGCGCTCAAGCGGCTCGCCTCGCAGGAGGGGACGGGCGGCGTCTACCTCCCCTTCTGGACTTACGACGCGCACGCCGCGAGCAGCTACACGGGCCAGCGCGGCGAGCACTACTACACGACCGAGAGCTACACGACGAAGGACGCGCAGGGCAACGACGTGACCCGGACGCGCCAGGTGCGCCACACGCGCTGGCACCCGGCCTCCGGGGCGGTCTCGCGCTGGTTCGACGACCTGCTCGTGCCGGCCACGAAGTCCCTGCCGCCGGCCCGCCTCCAGGCGCTGGAGCCCTGGGATTTGGGCGAGCTGACGCGCTACGAGCCGGCCTACCTCTCCGGCTACAAGGCGCAGCGCTACCAGGTCAATCTGGCCGAGGGCTTCGAGGAGGCCAAGAAGATGGCCGCGCCCGTCATCGAGCAGGACGTGCGGCGCGACATCGGCGGCGACGAGCAGCGCGTCTCGAACATCTCGACACACTACTCGGCCATCACCTTCAAGCACCTCCTGCTCCCCGTCTACGTCGGCGCGTACCGCTTCCGCGAGCGCGTCTTCCAGGTCGTCATCAACGGCCGCACCGGCGAGGTGCAGGGCGAGCGCCCCTACAGCTTCTGGAAAATCTTCTTCTTCGTCCTCTCCCTCGTCGCCCTCGCCGTCACGCTCGTCCTCGTCTTCGGCAGCGACACGTAAGAAGACGTTAGTCCGGAGCCGCCGCCCCCGGCGGCTTTTCTACTGGCTACTGTCTACTGACTACTGTCTACTTATTAGAATCCTTTATCCGCTTCGCAGGTTAATATTCATACCTAAAGTTGGACGTGGCGCTTGCCCGCGGGCGAAAAAAGTAGTATCTCTAGTCCACCCTTAGCAGTTCTTCATAGGCGACAGCCGTAGAGAGCCGCGCTGCACGCGGGCTTTCCCTATCCGGCGAAAGACCGCGCTCTCCCCCGGACTTGGCCCGCGCACACCTGCGCGCGGGCGCCGGCGGCGGGCGCGGCGGGAGTCTCGGAGCGGCCGGGCAGGTTCTCAGAGTCACCAGCGGGCCGGGAGCGCCATGCAGATTTTCCACCACAGCACCAACACGCTCGCCAAGCTCTCCATCTTCGGCGGACTCTTCATCCTCGTCTTCGCCGTCTGGGTGCTGGCCGAGGTCAACCGCTCCTCCTACAACACGGGGCAGTTCATCGAGGTGCAGCAGCCCGTCCAGTTCTCGCACAAGCACCACGTCGGCGACGACGGCATAGACTGCCGCTACTGCCACACCGCGGTCGAGAACTCCGGGACGGGGTCGGGCAGCGCCGGGATGCCGCCGACCGAGACCTGCATGAACTGCCACAAGCAGATTTGGGCCGAGAGCCCCTACCTCGAGATCGTCCGCCGGAGCTGGCGCGAGAACAAGCCGATCCAGTGGACGCGCGTCCACGACCTGCCCGACTTCGTCTACTTCAACCACAGCATCCACGTCGCCAAGGGCGTCGGCTGCTCCTCCTGCCACGGGCGCGTGGACGAGATGCCGGCCGTCTACCAGGCCGCCTCGCTCCAGATGGAGTGGTGCCTCGCCTGCCACCGCGAGCCGGAGCGCTACCTGCGCCCCCGCGAGGAGGTCTTCAACATGGAGTACAACGCCGGGAGCTTCCTGGCCGAGAACACCACCGCGGAGGCGCTGGAGCGGGGGCGGCGGCTCAAGGCCGAGTACCACGTCCGCTCGACGGCCGTGATCACGAGCTGCTCGACCTGCCACCGCTAGAGCGTTTGGGATAAGTAGATGCACATCAAAGAGACTTTCCCCGAGCTGTACCAGCTCCGCCGCCCGCCCAGGCCCGAGGAGGCGCGCGCGCGCCTCAAGGACAAGCGCGGGCGCGAGTTCTGGCAGAGCCTCGAAGAACTGGCGGCCGGCCCCGAGTTCGAGGAGATGCTCCACCGCGAGTTCCCGCAGCAGGCCGTCGGGTGGGGCGAGGGCACAGACCGCCGCACCTTCCTCAAGCTGATGGGCGCGTCGCTCGCGCTCGCGGGCCTCTCCGGCTGCTCGTACCAGCCGCCCGAGTCAATCGTCCCCTACGTCAGCCAGCCCGAGGAGATCGTCCCCGGCAAGCCGCTCTTCTTCGCCACCGCGATGCCCTTCGCTGGCGGGGCCACGCCGCTCCTCGCCCGCAGCAACGACGGGCGGCCCACCAAGCTCGAAGGCAACGACCTGCACCCGGCCTCCCTTGGCGCGGCCGACGTCTTCGCGCAGGCCGCGATCCTTTCGCTCTACGACCCCGACCGCTCCGAGACGATCATCAACCGCGGCGAGGTGCGCACCTACACGGCCTTCCTCGCCGAGGTCTCGACGCGCCTCGAAGGGCAGCGCCCGAAGCAGGGCGCGGGCCTGCGGTTCCTGACCGAGACCGTCACCTCGCCGACCCTGGCCGCGCAGATGCGCGACATCCTGCGCCGCTTCCCCGGCGCGCGCTGGCACCAGTGGGAGCCGGGCGGCGCGGGGACGAACGCCGCCGCCACCGCCATCGCCTTCGGCGCGCCGGCCACACCCCTCTACCGCTTCGCCGACGCCGACCGCGTGCTCGCGCTCGACGCGAACTTCCTCGAATGCGGCCCCGGCTCTCTGCGCTACGCGCGCGACTTCGCCTCGCGCCGCCGCGTCCGCGACGGCGAGACGCGCGAGACGGCGCGCCTCTACGCGGTCGAGACGACGCCGACGAACACCGGCGTCTTCGCCGACCACCGCCTGCCCGTCCGGCCCAGCGAGTTCGACGCGGTCGTCAGCGCCATCGCCTCCGGCCTTGGCGTCGGCCCCGCCGGGCCGCAACTCTCGGGCGAGCAGGCGCGCTTCGTCGCCGCGGTCGTCGAAGACCTGCGCGCGCACGCCGGCCGCTCCCTCGTCATCGCCGGCGACGAGCAGCCGCCGCGCGTGCAGGCGCTCGCCCACGCCCTAAACGCCGCGCTCGGCAACCAGGGGAAGACGGTCGTCTACCTCGACCCCGTCGAGGAGAACCCCGTAGACCAGCTCGAAGACCTGCGCCGGCTCGTCGCCGACATAGACGCGGGCGCCGTCGAGATGCTCGTCATCGTCGGCGGCAACCCGGCTTACAACACGCCGGCCGACCTCTCCCTGCGCGAGCGCCTGCTGCGGGTGCCGATGACCGTCCACCTCAGCCTCTACAACGACGAGACCTCGGAGCTGTGCCAGTGGCACATCCCCGAGGCGCACTTCCTCGAAGCGTGGGGCGACGCGCGCGCCTTCGACGGCACCGTCACCCTCATCCAGCCGCTCGTCCAGCCGCTCTACAACGGCAAGAGCGCCCACGAACTGCTCGCCGCCTTCACCGACCGGCCCGAGCGCACTGGCTACGAGATCATCCGCGAGCACTGGATGACGCCGGGCGCGGGGCAGGCGACGACGACAGGGCAGGCGGGCGGCGCGCAAGCTTCGGGCACGCCGCAGGCGGCGGCGAGTCCGGCGCAGCCTGCGGCGCAGGGCGGCCCGCCGGCGGCCGTCGCGCCGCGCCCCGTGCCGACGCCCGGCCCCGACTTCGAACAACGCTGGCGGCGCTGGGTGCACGACGGCTTCATCCCCGACACGGCGCGGCGCGAGCGCGCCGTCTCGGTGCGCGGAGACTTCGCGGCCGGACTCCCGCCCCTGCCCGCCCCGCCGGCCGCCGGGCAGAACCGCCCCTTCGAGATCGTCTTCCGCACCGACCCGACCGTCTACGACGGCCGCTTCGCCAACAACGGCTGGCTGCAAGAGCTGCCCAAGCCTTTGACGAAGCTCACCTGGGACAACGCGGCCATCATCAGCCCGGCGACGGCCGCCCGCCTCGGCATCGGCGAGGAGCCGGACGGCGCGGTCGAGGAGGGCGGCCCGCCGCGGGTCAACCACTACACGAAGAAGGGCGGAGAGGCGATCGCCGACGTGCTGCGGCTCCGGTACAAAGGGCGCGAGGTCAACGCGCCGGCCTGGATTTTTCCGGGCCAGCCCGACGACGTGGTGACTGTCCACCTCGGCTACGGCCGCTGGCGCGGCGGCCGGATCGCCGGGGGCACCGAGAATACCTTCGAGCAGCCCGGCACGGTCGGCTTCAACGCCTACAAGCTGCGCACCTCGGACGCGCTCTGGGGCGGCCCCGGCCTCGAAGTCTCGCTCACGGGCGAGACCTACCCGCTGGCCTCCACCCAGATTCACTTCCAGTTGGAGGAGCGCGAGGTCGTCAACCACGGCAGCTTCGAGCGCTGGCTCACAGACCCGTCGCTGCGAAGCCCGCGCGACACCTCCGAGATTCCGCAGCCGGCCGGCGAGAACCGCCCGCCCGAGCACCACGAAACTCTTTACCCGGAGTACGACTACAGGGAGGGCGACTACAACTCGCGCGGCTACAAGTGGGGCATGGTCATAGACCTCTCGACCTGCGTCGGCTGCAACGCCTGCGTCGTCGCCTGCCAGGCCGAGAACAACATCCCCGTGGTCGGCAAGGAGCAGGTCGCGCGCTCGCGCGAGATGCACTGGCTGCGGGTGGATGCCTACTTCCGCGGCGCGGTCTCGGCGCCGGGCGGCGTCTACTTCATGCCGGTGCCGTGCATGCACTGCGAGAACGCGCCGTGCGAGCCGGTCTGCCCCGTCCACGCCACCGTCCACAGCGCCGAGGGCCTGAACGACATGGTCTACAACCGCTGCGTCGGCACGCGGTACTGCTCGAACAACTGCCCCTACAAGGTGCGCCGCTTCAACTTCCTGCTCTACCAGGACTGGGACACGCCCTCCCTGAAGATGCTGCGCAACCCACAGGTGACTGTCCGCTCGCGCGGCGTGATGGAGAAGTGCACCTACTGCGTGCAGCGCATCTCGGACGCGCGCATCGAGGCCGAGAAGGAGGGCCGGAAGGTCCGCGACGGCGAGGTCAAGACCGCCTGCCAGGCGACCTGCCCGACCGAGGCAATCGTCTTCGGCGACCTCAACGACCCGGCGAGCGCCGTGCACCGCCTGCACGCGCAGCGGAGCCGCTACGACCTCCTGGCCGACCTGAACACGCGGCCCCGCACCGCCTACCTGGCGGCGGTGCGCAACCCCAACCCGGCCCTCGAACGCGAGGCGTGAGGAAGGAGTCGTCAGTCATCAGTTATCAGTTGTCAGTACGCTCCGCGCGGCGAACGCTGACAGCGACCTTCTCAAGTTTCGCCGGCGACGGTTTTTCTACTGATAACTGACGACTGATAACTGATAACTAAGCGGACGGCGTAAAACTCTATGAGCAGCAAGCTGGACAATCCGCACGACGACGTGCGCATCCACACGACGCCGGTCGTCATCGAGCCGGGGCACACCTTCGGGACGGTGACGGACAAGATCAGCGCCCTCGTGCTCCGGAAGCGCACGCCGCTCGGCTGGTGGGTCGGCTTCGGCCTCTCCTTCATGGTGGCCGGCATCCTCCAGGGCACCATCGCCTACCTCGTCGTCACGGGCATCGGCATCTGGGGCAACAACCAGCCGGTCGGGTGGGGCTTCGACATCATCAACTTCGTCTGGTGGATCGGCATCGGCCACGCCGGCACGCTCATCTCGGCCATCCTCCTGCTCCTGCGGCAGTCCTGGCGGACTTCGATCAACCGCTTCGCCGAGGCGATGACGCTCTTCGCCGTCGCCTGCGCCGGCCTCTTCCCGCTCCTGCACACGGGTCGGCCGTGGCTCGCCTACTGGATGCTGCCGTACCCGAACACGATGCAGATGTGGCCGCAGTTCAGAAGCCCCCTGATGTGGGACGTCTTCGCCGTCTCGACCTACGCGACCATCTCGGCGCTCTTCTGGTTCACGGGGCTGATCCCCGACCTGGCGACGCTCAGGGACCGCGCGCGGACGCGCTTCGGCAAGGTCGTCTACGGGATGGCCGCCCTGGGCTGGCGCGGGTCGGCGCGGCACTGGGCGCGCTACGAGATGGCGTACCTTCTGCTCGCCGGGCTCTCGACCCCGCTCGTGCTCTCGGTGCACACCATCGTCAGCTTCGACTTCGCCATCGGCATCATCCCCGGCTGGCACGCGACGATCTTCCCGCCCTACTTCGTCGCCGGGGCCATCTACGCCGGGTTCGCGATGGTCCTGACGCTGGTCATCCCCCTGCGGAAGTTCTACGGGCTCGAAGACTTCATCACCGAGCGCCACCTGCGCAACTCCGCGAAGGTCATGCTGGCGACGGGACTGATCGTCGCCTACGGCTACATGATGGAGACCTTCACGGCCTGGTACAGCGCGAACACCTACGAGGAGTTCATGATCCGCAACCGCTTCTTCGGCCCCTACGCCTTCTACTACTGGGCGCTGATCGTCTGCAACGTCGTCGTGCCGCAGCTCATCTGGCTGCGCCCCGTCCGCCACAGCACGCTGGCGCTCTTCGCGATCGCGATGTTCGTCAACGTCGGAATGTGGCTGGAGCGCTTCGTCATCATCCCGATCAGCCTCCACCGCGACTTCCTGCCCTCGTCGTGGGGCTTCTACTCGCCGACGCTCTTCGACTTCTCGATGTTCTTCGGCACCATCGGCTTCTTCTTCTTCCTGATGTTCCTCTTCCTCCGGTTCCTGCCCGTCATCTCCATCTTCGAGATGCGCACCATGGTGCCGGCGGCCGAGATCAAGGAGGAGAAGGCGGCGTGAGGAAAGAAATGATGAATGATGAATGCGGAATGATGAATGAAGACAGGTTGTCTTTAATTCATCATTCACACTGCCGCATTTATCATTTCTTCGGAGGTGGGCTGTGGCGATAAAGAAGAGGACGCGTCCGCCGACTTACGGGCTGATGGCCGAGTTCGACACGCCGACCGAGGTGGTGGCGGCGGCCCGGCGCGTCCACGAGGAGGGCTACCGGCGCGTGGACGCCTACTCGCCTTACCCCATCGAGGCGCTCTCGGAGGCCATCGGCGTGCACTCGACGAAGATGCCGCTCATCGTCCTCGTCGGCGGCATCCTCGGGGGCCTGGCCGGGTACCTTTTGCAATACTACACGCTCGTCATTGACTACCCGCTGAACGTCGGCGGCAAGCCGTTCCACAGCTGGCCGGCCTTCATCCCGATCACGTTCGAGTGCACGGTCTT
This sequence comes from Pyrinomonadaceae bacterium, assembly GCA_035947355.1. Classification (GTDB taxonomy): domain Bacteria; phylum Acidobacteriota; class Blastocatellia; order Pyrinomonadales; family Pyrinomonadaceae; genus QHXN01. Next base: position 24,939 of record DASZKF010000281.1, read on the forward strand.
GGGCGCGGGCCTCTCGGCCGTCTTCGGGATGCTGGCCCTAAACGGCCTGCCCGAGCCCTACCACCCGGTCTTCAACACGCCGAACTTCGCCCTGGCCTCGCGCGACAAGTTCTTCCTCCTCGTCGAGAGCACGGACCCGAAGTTCGACCGCGACCGGACGGCGGCGTTCCTGAGGAGCCTGGGGCCGCGAGAGGTGACGGATGTCGAACACTAAGAAGAGAAGGCAGAAGGCAGGAGGCAGAAGGCAGCCGGCGCGGCGCGGCGTCTTCGGCTGCCTTCTGCTTTCTGCCTCCTGCCTCCTGCTTTCGGGCTGCCGCCAGGACATGCAGGACACGCCGCGCTACGAGGCTTACGAGGCGGGGAGCGAGAAGTTCTCGGAGCGCGGCGCGGCCTCGCGCACGCTCGTCGAGGGGACGGTCGCGCGCGGCTTCCTGCGCGAGGACGCGCTCTTCTACACGGGCCGCGCCGGCGGCGCGCAGCCCGGCGGCGCGGGCGGCGGCACGCAGGCCGGCGGCGCGGGCGG
>DASZKF010000282.1:0-14362 GCA_035947355.1 Pyrinomonadaceae bacterium
GCCTCGGCGGGGGCTGGCGCGAGGTCTACGTGGGGCTGGCCGCCTTCGCGCTCGTCGTGCTGGCGCTAACGTGGCGCGCGCCCTTCCCCGCGCCGGCGGCCGACGAGCGCGGCGCGCGCGCAGGCTTCGTCGCGGGCGGGCGCGAGGCCCTGCGGGCCTTGCGGCGGCCGGGGGTCTGGCGCTGGCTCGTCCTGCTGGAGATGGGCAACCTGACGGCGGACATTTTCCGCGGCTTCCTCGCGCTCTACTTCGTGGACGTGGTCGGCGCGGGCGAGGGCCGCGCCGCGCTCGCCCTCGTCGTCTGGACGTGCGTCGGCCTGCCGGGAGACCTGCTGCTGCTGCCGCTCCTGGAGCGCGTGCGCGGGCTGAGCTACCTCAAGGTGAGCACGGCCTGCACGGCCCTGCTCTTCACGGCCTTCCTGCTGGTCGGGGGCTTCGGCGCGAAGCTGGTGCTGCTCGGGCTGCTGGGCCTCGCCAACGCCGGCTGGTACGCCATCCTGAAGGCGCAGCTCTACGCGGCGCTGCCGGGCCGCAGCGGGACGGCGCTGACGCTGGCGAACCTTTCGGGGCTGGCGGCGAGCTTCATGCCGCTGGCGCTCGGCGCGTTCGCGCAGAGGTACGGGCTGGCGGCGATGATGTGGCTGCTGCTCGCGGGCCCGGCGGCGCTCGTCGTCGGGCTGTGGGGCGTGGAAGTTTCGGGTGACGAGGTTCGGGTTTCGGGTTAAAGGATTTTTGATTTTCGATTTGCGATTTGCGATTTTTAATTGGGAGGCAGGCGGCCTGCCCAATAGCAAATCAAAAATCGCAAATCGAAAATTGCCTTCACCCGAAACCCGCGACTCGAAACTCGAAACTTATGGGCCGGCGTGCTATCTTGCCGCGGCGCGCCGCGTTGTAAGATTGTCCGGGGCTGAAAGGGTCTGAGGATGAGCGTGAAGCTGACCGAGGGAGAGTTCTCCCGCCACCTGAACACGAAGTTCCGCGTCCGGCTCGACGCGCCCGAGCCCGTCGAGCTGGAGCTGATCGAAGTCAAGGGCCGCCCCAGCGGGGTCGGCGAGCACCAGGGCATGGAGCGCTTCTCGCTCTTCTTCCGCGGGCCCGCCGACGTGCGCCTCACCCAGCACACCTTCCCGCTCGCCCACGACCGGATGGGCGACTTCGACCTCTTCCTCGTCCCCGTCGGCCGCGACGCCCAGGGCTTCCTCTACGAGGCCGTCTTCAACTACTTCAAAGAGGGTGATGGGTGATAGGTGATAGGTAAAGACAATTTGCTTTTTACCTATCACCTATCACCTATCACCCATCACCCTCTTGGGGCCGCCACTCCATGTGCTTGTAGCCGCCGCCGAACTCTTCGATGACGGCGAAGCCGAGCCGCTCGTAGAAGCGGTGGGCGTCGTTGTTGAGGACGAAGACCATGTGGCGCAGCGCCTTGCCCGTGCGCCGCGCCTCGTCCATCAGCCGCCTGAGCAGGGCGGTGCCCGCGCCGCGGTTCTGGAACTCGGGCAGCAGCGCGATGTCGAGCAGGCGGATCTGCTCGCGGTCGCGCCCGACCCAGATGCGGCCCGCCGGCCGGGCGTCTACGAGGATCACGCTGTACTCGGCGTCGGGGAAGCGGGCCTCGTACTCGCGCCGCTGGAGGTCGAACTGCCAGCGCACGAAAGCCTCCTTCTGCCCCTCGCCCCAGACGGCCTGCGCCAGCTCCTCCTCGCGCGTGCTCAGGTAGACGCCGAGCAGGAACTCCTCGTCCTCGGGCGCGACCCGTCGCAGCGCCAGCGTGCCGCCGCCGGCGAGCGGCCAGGCCGCCTCCACGGTCTCTCTTAACTCTTCAGTCTCCATAGGCGTTTCGTCCCTGCGGCGCTCTCTTCGGGCAAGGCCCGGCCCCCGGCGGGCGACCCGCCGGCGCTCGCGCGCCGAGTTGTGTCGTGAGGCGTCCCCGGTCAGGCGAGGTGGTTGAAGACGGCCTCGTAGAGGACTTGGCCGTCGGGGTTGGCCGCTTCGGTCATCAGGAGGCTGAACCTGCCGAGCCCGGCGTGTTGGAGGTTGTAGACGTGGGCCAGGGTCGAGAGCGGGCGGTCGGACTCGAAGGTCAGCGTAAAGGTGCTGGTCGGGGGCGACGGCTTGGTCGCGATCCGTGTCTTGACGGAGGGGGTGTAGCTGGTCACGCTCAGCAGCTTCAGCTCGACGGGGCGGCCCCGCCGGAGGCCGCGGAAGACGCCTCCGACGTAGGGCTCGAAGGTCTCGCGCGTGTAGTAGAAGACCGCGTCCCGCCTGGCCTCGAAGGGGATTTCGAAATCGAGGGCGGGGTGTCGCGACTTCTGGCCGAAGGCCCGGAGGCCGGGGGCGCACCCGACCGCGACAGCCGTGAGCGCACCGGTTTTCAAAAAGCGTCTTCGTGACACAGACATGCGGGGAGTTCTCCTTACGGTTAGCTGCGGGGCAGAGACGAGGGGCGCGGCCGAACCCTTCCCGGCCGCGGCGCGTAAGTGTAGAGCATTTCGGCCGGGCTGACAACTAAAACCAAAATCGTTGAACTCCCCTTGAAATTCCCGTGGTAAGCGGTTAAAATCTCCGCCGCTTCGCTTACCGGCTTTGCGTTGTGTAGTAGCAGGGCACGGCGAGCGGGCGGCCACGGCGAGAGCATTTCCACGGCGAGAGCATTTCCAACGCCACTTCCGGACGCACCCGTTCTAACTTTTCCGGGTTCCGCGACCTCCCTTTTCGGCTCTGCTTCGACCGCACCTGACAGCCTCGTACGACGCTGATTCGCAGTTCCCGACTAACCTACCCCCTTCAGGAGAGGACTATGGCCGAACCCTTCCTCAGTGAAATCAGGATCATGTCCTTCGAGTTTGCCCCCAAGGGCTGGGCCTTGTGTAACGGCCAGCTCATGCCCATCAACCAGAACCAGGCGCTCTTCAGCCTGCTCGGCACCACCTTCGGCGGCGACGGCCGCGTCAACTTCGCGCTCCCCGACCTGCGCGGCCGCACCCCCATCCACGTCGGAAGCGGCCACACGCTCGGCGAGAAGGGCGGCGAGCAGGCGCACACGCTCTCGATTGCGGAACTCCCGATGCACACGCACGTCCTTAACGCCTCGACGCTCAACACCGGGGCGACCGTCAACCCGACCAACAACTTCCTCGGCCCGCTGAACAACTCCTATCACTCGCCGTCCTCTCTCACCACTCTCAACGCGGCCTCGGTTCTGAACGTCGGCGGCAGCCAGGCGCACCTGAACATGCAGCCCTTCCTGACGCTCAACTTCTGCATCGCCTTGCAGGGCATCTTCCCCAGCCCCAACTAAGGAGAGACCGATGGCACAACCATACGTTGGTGAAATCCGAATGTTCGCGGGCAACTTCGCCCCGGCCGGCTGGATGTTCTGCGAGGGCCAGTTGCTCCCCATCTCCGAGAACGAGACGCTCTTCCAACTGATCGGCACGACCTACGGCGGCGACGGCGAGTCCACCTTCGCGCTGCCCGACCTGCGCGGCCGCATCCCCATCCACCAGGGCAACGGCTTCATCCTCGCCGAGACGGGCGGGGCCGAGGAGATCACGCTGACGACCCAGCAGATTCCGGCGCACTCGCACCCGCTGCTGGCCTCGACCGCCCCCGGCACCACCCCCAACACGGGCAACAACGTCGTCTCGCAGACCGACGGCACGATCTTCCTCTACATCGCCGACGCGCCGAGCGTGAACATGAACGCCGCGGCCATCGGCCCCGTCGGCGGGAGCCAGCCGCACACGAACTTCCAGCCGTACCTCTGCGTCGACTTCATCATCTCGCTCTTCGGGATCTTCCCCAGCCCAACTTAAGGAGAACACTGATGGCAGACCCCTTTGTCGCCGAAATCCGCATCTTCCCCTTCAACTTCGCCCCGAAGGGCTGGGCCTGGTGTGACGGGCAGTTGATGCCGCTCTCGCAGAACACGGCGCTGTTCTCCCTGCTCGGCACGACCTACGGCGGGAACGGCAAGTCGAACTTCGCGCTGCCCGACTTACAGGGGCGCGCGCCGATGCACCCTGGGCAGGGGCCGGGGCTTTCGCTCCACGACCTCGGCGAGACGGGCGGCTCCGAGACCGTCTCGCTCCTCGAATCGGAAATCCCGGCGCACTCCCACCCCCTGCGGGCCTCGGTCGACACGGCCGACATCTTCGCGCCGGGGCCGCCGATGAGCCTCGCGGCGAGCAGCAACGGGCTGGCCTACAACCCCTCGACCTCGAACCTGAACGCGATGGCCCCGGAGGCGCTCGCGCCGGCCGGCGGCGACCAGCCGCACAACAACCTGCAACCGTACCTGACCTTCTACTTCTGCATCGCGCTGCAAGGCGTCTTCCCGCCGCGCGGCTAGCGGAGGTATTTCCGCGGGGGCGGCCGACTCATCGCCGCCCGCCCCCGCGGCCCCTGAAGTCCCCTGAAGAAGTTTTGATGGCTAACCCCCGAAACGTCCTCCTCACTCGCACGGCTCACCACGCACGCCCCGCGCGGCGGTCTTCCCGTCTTCAAGGAGAGTTATGAACCACTTTACCCCTACGCCCAGCAGCCGCAACGCCAGAGCTTTTCTCGCCAGCCTGCTCTCATACCTGCTCCTCTTCGGGCAGTTCGCGCCGGCTGCGCTGGCCGCCAACGGTTCCGCGATGCGCGCCGCCCCCACGGGCACGGCGCGCGGGGCGGGGGGTGAGTCTCAAGGACTCCGCGCCGCGCCGGCCCCGGCGGCCGCGCGCCGCGCCGGCCCCGTCATCACGGCCACTAAGGCCGACTCGTTCGTTGACGGCCCCGAGAACGACGGCAAGGCCGACCCCGGCCAGGACATCAACTACGAGGTGACGGTCTCGAACACCGGCGACGCCGCCGCGACCAACGTCGAGTTCACCGACTCCATTGACTCGAACGCGGCGCTCGACACCGGCTCGGTCACGATGTCGCCGCTCGCGCGCGACGACTCGTACACGTCGCCGGCCGGCGGGCCGCTCGTCGTCGCCGCGGCGCAGGGCGTGCTCGGCAACGACAGCGGCATCCCGGCCCCGACGGCCGTCCCCGCCACGGGCCAGGCCACCACCAAGGGCGGCACCGTTGACATCGCCGCCGACGGCTCGTTCACCTACACCCCGGCCGACCCGACCACCTTCACCGGCACCGACACCTTCACCTACACGGCGACGAACGGGAACTCGCCCGACGACACGGCGACCGTCACCATCAGCTTCGACCCGGCGGCCGCGGACGACACGAAGACCGTCAACGAGGACGCCGCCGCCACCACCATAGACGTGCTCGCCAACGACCCCGACCCGGACGGCGGCTCCAAGAGCATTGACTCGGTGACGCAGCCCGACAACGGCTCGGTCGTCATCACCAACTCGGGCGCCGACCTCACCTACGAGCCCGACGACAACTACTGCAACAACCCGCCGGGCACGACGCTCGACACCTTCACCTACACGCTCACGCCGGGCGGCGACACCGCCACCGTGACCGTCACCGTCACCTGCCTGAACGACGCGCCGACCGACATCGCGCTCTCGAACGACACGGTCGCCGAGAACAGCGCCACCGGCACGGCCGTCGGCACCTTCTCCTCGACCGACCCCGAAGCGGGCGACACGCACACCTACACCCTCGTCGCCGGGACGGGCGACACGGACAACGCCTCGTTCCAGATCGTCGGCGACCAGTTGCAGACCAACGCCGTCCTCGACTTCGAGACCGATTCGAGCTACAGCATCCGCGTGCGCTCGGACGATTCGAACGGCGGCACGTTCGAAGAGGTCTTCACCATCACCGCCACCAACGTCAACGAGGCCCCGACCGACATCGCGCTCTCGAACGCGACCGTCGGCGAGAACATGCCGAGCGGCACGGCCGTCGGCAACCTCTCGGCGACCGACCCGGACGCCGGCGACACCCACTCCTTCGCCCTGGTTGCGGGGACGGGCGACGCGGACAACGCGTCGTTCCAGATCGTCGGCAACCAGCTGCAGACCAACGCCTCGTTCGACTTCGAGACCGATTCGAGCTACTCGGTCCGCGTCCGCGTCACCGACGCCAACAGCCTGACCTTCGAAGAGGCGTTCACCATCACCATCACCAACCAGAACGAGGCCCCGACCGACATCGCGCTCTCGAACGACACGGTCGCCGAGAACAGCGCCACCGGCACGCTCGTCGGCAACCTCTCGACGACCGACCCGGACGCCGGCGACAGCTTCACCTACACGCTGGTCTCGGGCACCGGCGACGGAGACAACGCCTCGTTCCAGATTTCCGGGAGCCAGCTGCAGACCAACGCCTCGTTCGACTTCGAGACCGATTCGAGCTACTCGGTCCGCGTCCGCTCGACCGACACGGGCGGCGCCTTCTTCGAGGAGGCGTTCACCATCACGATCACGGACGTGAACGAGGGGCCGACGCTGACGGCCGGCGGCGTGACGCCGACCTTCACCGAGGACGGCGCGGCCGTGGCGATTGATCCGGGCCTGACCGTCACCGACGTGGACAGCACAGACATCCAGTCGGCGACCGTCCAGATCACGGGCAACTACCAGAACGGGCAGGACCTGCTCGCCTTCGTCAACACGCCGAACATCACCGGCGCCTTCAACGCGGCGACCGGCACGCTGACGCTCACGGGCACCGACACGCTCGCCAACTACCAAGCGGCGCTGCGCAGCGTGACCTACAGCAACAATTCGCAGAACCCGGTCACGACCACGCGGGCCGTCAGCTTCAAGGCGAAGGACAGCGGCGGGGCTGACAGCAACACGGCGGTCACGAACGTGACGGTCGTCGCCGTCAACGACGCCCCGGTGGTGGTCGCCGGCGGCACGCTCGCCTACACCGAGAACGACGCCTCCACGAACATTGACGGCGCCATCACCGTGACGGACGTGGACGACACGAACATCGAGTCGGCGACCGCCCAGATCACGAGCAACTACGTGAACGGGCAGGACGTGCTCTCGTTCGTCAACACGCCGAACATCACCGGCAACTTCGACTCCTCGACCGGCACGCTGACGCTCACGGGCTCCGACACGCTCGCCAACTACCAGACGGCGCTGCGCAACGTGAAGTACCACAACAACTCGGACGACCCGACGACGGCGGCCCGCACCGTCTCGTGGCAGGTCAACGACGGCGGCCCGACGAACGCCACCAGCGCCCTCGTCACCAGCACCATCAACGTCACGGCCGTCAACGACCCGCCGACCGCCAACGGCTTCACCAACCTGCCGGCGCAGGCCGGCATCCCCATCACCTACCCGGTGGGCAAGCTCGGCGGCACCGACGTCGAGGCCGGCACGACCGTCACCATCAACACCACGCCGGACACGCTCTGCACCGGCTGCCTGCTGACCATCAACGCCAACGGCAGCTTCACCTTCACCCCGCCGCCCTCGGCCGCGGGCACGACAGTCGGCTTCACCTACCACGTCAGCGACAACGGGAACCCCGCGCCGGGCGTGGACAGCGCCCCGGCGACGGTCAGCTTCACGGTCGCCGGCCCGGCCATCTACTTCGTTAAGACCGCGGCGGTCGGCGCCGGCAACTGCACGCTCGGCAACGAGTGCACGCTGACGACCGCGGTGACGAACATCGGCTCGGCGACGAACACCCGCATCTTCATCGGGGACGCCGGCACTTACACGAGCGGCGTGACGCTCAACGACGGCGGCTGGCTCATCGGCCAGGGCGTCAACGTCGCCTTCGACACGCTCTTCGGCATCGGCGCGCCGGCGCAGGGGACGCTCGCCCCGCGGCCCTCGACGAACCTGTCGCGGCCGACGCTCAACGACGCGACCGCCACCGTCACAGCCCACAACAACTCGGCCGTGCGCGGCCTCAACATAGACGTTGACGCCGGCAGCGGCGCGGGCGTCGTCGCGGTGAACAGGACGGGCACGCTCATCTTCAGCGAGATGAACGTCACGTCGGCGGCGGGCAACGCGATTGACCTGAGCAACACGAGCGCCAACTTCCTCGGCCCGCACGTCATCAACACCACGAGCGGCACCGGCTTCGAGGCGACCGGCGGCGGCACCGTGACCGTCACCGGCTCGACCAACACCATCAACAGCACGGCCGGCACGGGGCTGAACATCTCTAACACGACCATCGGCGCCGCCAACGTGACCTTCCGCAGCATCACCGTCGGCACGGGCGCGGGCAGCGCCGGCGCCGGCATCAGGCTCGACACGACGGGGTCGAGCGGCGGCCTGCGCGTCACCGGCCTCGACGGCGGCGACGCGGACGGCAACCCGGACGCCGGCTCCGGCGGCACCATCCAGCACAAGACGGGCGCCGACGGCAGCACCACGAGCGGCGTCGGAATCTATCTCAACAACACGCGGGACGTTCAGCTCGCGGGCATGCAGCTCAACCACTTCGATAACTTCGCCGTCCGCGGCTCGTCGGTCACGAACTTCACGATGACCGACACCGTGATTAACGGCACGAACGGCAACAACGACTCGTTCGACGAGGGCTCGGTGCGCTTCACCCAGTTGGCCGGCTCGGCCTCGATCACGCGCGGCACCATCAGCGGCGGCCACGAGGACAACCTCTCGGTCGTCAACACCAGCGGCACGCTCGACCGGCTCACCGTGGACGACATTGACTTCGGCGCCAACAGCCTCAACTTCGGCAGCGACGGCATCCTGGTCGAGGCGGCCGGCACGGCCGTCCTCAATGTGACGATCCAGAACTCGGCCTTCACCTCGACGCGCGGCGACCACGTCCAGTACAACGTCGCGGGCGGCACGCCGGACGGCGACTTCCAGCTGCTCAACAACACCTTCAGCAACAACCACGCCGGCGTCGTCTCGGGCGGCGGCGGCATCCGTCTCGTCTCGGGCGGCACCTCCTCCGGGTCGTCTATCACCTACAACATCTCGGGCAACAACATCCAGGGCGCGCGCGGCGCCGCCGTCGGCGTGACGAAGGGGGCCGGCACCGGCAACTTCAGCGGCACGCTCAACGGCAACATCATCGGCACCGCGGGCACGGCCAACTCCGGCTCGCTCGAAGGCACCGGCATCAACATCGTGATGGCCGAGCAGGGCCAGCTCAACGCCAATATCACCAACAACCAAATCCGGCAGTACAACAACGCCGGCATCTTCCTCCAGACCGGCGGCACGGCCGTCATCGGCAGCGGCGGCCTGCGGGCCGTCGTCACCGGCAACACCATCAAGAACCCCGGCAACAACACGCCGGCGCAACCGCCGGCCGGCCTCAACGGCGTCCACCTGAACGCCGGCACGCTGCCGGGCGACACCTACCAGGTTTGCCTGACCCTCGGCGGGGCGGGCGCTCTGGAGAACGACATGGTCGGCGCCGGCGATAACGTGGTCGCGACGGGGACGGACTTCCGCCTCCGCCAGCGCCAGAGCACGACCGTCTACCTCTCCGGCTACGCCGGGGCCAACAACGACAACGCCGCGGTCATCTCCTACGTCCAGAGCCAGAACACCGGCACGCCGACGGGCAACGTGTCTAACGTCGTCCCGAGCGGCGGCGGCTACTCCAGCGCCTCCTGCCCGCTGCCGGCGCCCATGAGCCTGGCCCTCAACGTCGAGGAAGGCTCGGCCGCGAAGGCCGACGGCTGGCAGGCGGACACGCCCGTCAACACCGGCGAGACGACGAACGCCGCGCCCACCACGACCGCGGCCCCGGCCGCCGAGTCGCCCGCCCCGGCGCAGCCGCGCACCTGGAGCGACATGCCGGTGCTCGTCGTCCGCACCCCGCGGGTCAACACCGAGCCGGGCGAGTCTCCCGACTTCGTGATCGTGCCCGAGAAGAGCCACTCGACGCCGGAGGGCGAGGAGGGCCAGGAGTCCGACTCCGAGGAGGGCGAGGAGACCGACCCGGCCGCGACCGAAGAGAAGCCGGCCGGGCGCAAGCCTCGCGTCACGCGCACCGAGACCTACCGGCCGCAGGAGAGCAAACCCGCGGAGCAGCAGCCCGCGCCTGACGGCGACGTGCAGGACGAGCCGCAAGCGCCGGCCAAGACGACGCGGCCCGGCTTGAGGAACATCTCCTACATCGGCCCGCTCGGCTCCGCGCCCTCGCGCGCGCCGCGCTTCACCCGCGCCTCCTATACGCCGGCCGCCGAGCGCGCGCCGAGGACGGCACGCACCGCGCCCGCCGCCTTCAAGCCGGCCCCGAAGGCCGTGGAAGCCCCGAAGGCCGAGAGGGTGGCGAACGCCGTGAAGGCGGCTCCGGCCGCGGCGGCCCTCGCGCCGGCGGCGGCTGCTGCTTGCTCGCCGAGCGCGACCCTCGTCTGCGTCCAGATCGGGACAATGCCGGCCGGCAAGTCGGTCAAGATTCGCTTCACGGTCGAGGTGGACAACCCGTTCACCGGCGCCCTTGAGCAGATCGAGAACCAGGGCTCGGTGAGCTACTCCGAGAGCGGCTCGGCGGTCCTCACCGACGACCCGTCCGAGCCGGGCGCGGCCGACAAGACGATCACGCCCGTCGCGGCCCCGCCCGACATCGTCGTCCACAGCGCGAGCGTGCCCGAGCCGAAGACCGGCTCGACCAACATGGTCTTCACCGTGACGCTCTCGCGCAACCCGCCCTCCAACGTCTCGGTGGACTTCACCACGGTCGAGGAGCCGGACGGCTCCGGCAAGGCCGACTCGCCGGCCGACTACACGACCACGTCCGGCACCCTGACCTTCCTGCCGGTCGGGCCGGGACAGCCGGTCGCCCAGCGCGTCTTGTCCATCTCGGTCCCGGTCCTGAGCGACGGTACGGCCGAGCAGCCCGAGACCTTCAAGGTGCAACTGTCGAACGCCTCGGGCGGCAACATCACCGTCTCCGAGGCGACCGGCACCATCGAGCCGACGGCCACGCCCGGCACCGTGCTCATCTCTGAGGTGCGCACCAGCGGGCCGGGCGGCGCCGGCGACGACTTCGTCGAAATCTACTTCAACAAGGACACCGACACGGTCGTCCCCGCGGGCGGCTGGGGCCTCTTCAAGATGGGCTCGGACTGCGACGAGACGCCCGTCCTGATCGGCACCCTCCCGGCCGGCACCTACGAGGGCCGAAGCCACTACCTGTTCGTCGGCAGCCAGTACTCGCTCGAAGACTACGGCGGGACGAACGCGGCCCAGAAAGACGACGACCTCGACTTCGACATCGAGGACGACCGCAACCTCGGACTCTTCTCGACCACGGACGTGGCGCAGCTCTCGACCGGGACGCGGCTCGACGCCGTCGGCTTCGGCACCAACAACCAGGACAACTGCAACCTCCTGCGCGAGGGTTCAAACCTCGGCGCGGCCGGCGGCTCGGCCACCGAGCACAGCTTCTTCCGCAAGCTGTGCGGCTTCCTCCCCGTCACCCGCTGCCAGACCGACGGCACCGCCCTCGACACGCAGAACAACGCTAACGACTTCGCCTTCGCCAACACCGACGGCAGCGCGGTGCCGGGCGCCGGCGAGCTGCTCGGCGCGCCGGGGCCGGAGAACTCCGACTCCCCGCGCCAGACCAACTCGGTGGTGACCTACCTGCTCGACCAGTCGGCCTCGGCGCCCTCGCCGCCGAACCGGGTGCGCGACCCGGACGAGATCATCTCCGGGGTCGCGGACGCCGGGACGATGTCGTTCCGGCGGCGGTTCCGCAACAGCACGGGCGGCGACGTGACGCGGCTGCGGTTCCGCGTCTCGGAGATCACGACCCACCCGCGGGGGGCCGGGCAGGCCGAGCTGCGCGCGATCTCGACGGGCTCGGACATCCCGAACGTGATGATCACGAACGACTCCGAGACCTGCGGCGGGCCGTCGTCGTGCACCGTGACGGTCAAGGCGACGACGCTCGAGCAGCCGCCGAACCAGCCTGACGGCGGCGGGCTGAACTCGACGCTGACGGTGACCTTGGGGTCGCCTCTGGCGAACGGGGCCGACATCCTCGTCAACTTCAAGGTGGGCGTGAACCACACGGGCGCGTACCGCTTCTTCGTCGTCATCGAAGCGCTCCCGTAAGGCCGGAGGGTCAAAAGGGGTAAAAGGGGGAAGGGGAAGAGGGAATCAAAGCCCTCCTCCCCTTCCCCCTTTTACCCTCTTCCCTTTCCCCTTCCCGTCACCCGAGCCACTGCAAAACGTCCGCGCCGCCCGTGCGCGCGCCGCCGACGACCCGTATGAAGTAGTCTTCGAGCGAGAGCGCCTCGCCCCCTCCGCCGCCCGCGCCGACGCTGATGCCGCGCCGCAGCTCGTCGAGCGGGCCGGCGGCCGCGAGCCGCCCCCCGCTGATGATGGCGATGTCGGTGCAGAGCCGCTCGACGATCTCCAACACGTGCGACGTGAGGAAGACGGTCAGGCCGCGCGCGGTGAGCCGCATCAGGAGGTCTTTGAGCGTGCGCGAGGCGATGGCGTCGACGCCCTCGAACGGCTCGTCGAGGAAGAGGATTTCCGGGCGGTGGATGAGCGCGCACGCCAGGCTCAGCTTCTTCTTCATCCCGTGCGAGTATTCGACGACGAGCTTGCGTGGCTCGGCGTCCAGCTCCATCAGCTCCAGCAGCTCGCGCGAACGCCCCGCGATCTCCTCGCGCCCCAGCCCGTACATGCGCCCCGTGAAGGCGAGCATCTCCGCGCCGGTCAGCCGCTCGAACAGGTTCAGGTCTTCGGGCACGACGCCGATCCGCCTTTTGACTTCGAGCGGCTCGGCCGAGAGGTCTCGGCCCAGCACGAGGACGCGCCCCGCCGTCGGCGCGAGCAGCCCCGTCAGCATCTTGATGGTCGTAGACTTCCCCGCCCCGTTCGGCCCCAGGAACCCGAAGAACGCCCCGGCCCGCACGCGCAGGTCAACCCGGTCAACGGCCGTGAAATCCCCGAACCGCCGCACCAGCCCCGCCGTCTCCACGGCCCACACGCCCCCGCCCCCTTCACCCGCCATGCCGCCCTTTGTAAGCGCCCCGCCCCGCGCGGTCAAGCGCCGCCGCCGGGCGGCCCGCACATAACCTGGTGCGCCGCCGGCCCGGCGTGCTAAAAACGCTAGGCCCAGGGCGAGAAACGCAGACGGGGAGGGACAGGATGCTGGTCGTTCGCGCAGAAACGCCGGCCGACCGCGACGCGGTGCGGGAGGTGAACGAGCGCGCGTTCGGGCAGAGGACGGAGGCCGACCTGGTCGAGGCGCTGCGCGGGGCGGGGTGCCCGCACGTCTCGCTCGTCGCCGAGTCGGGCGGGCGCGTCGTCGGGCACGTCTTCTTCAGCCCCGTGCTGATCGAAGCGGAGGGCGGCACGTCCGAGGCGTTCGCGCTCGGGCCGATGGCCGTGCTGCCGGAGTTCCAGAGGCGGGGCGTCGGCTCCGCCCTCGTCCGGCGCGGGCTGGAGGAGTGCCGCCGCCTCGGCCGGGAGGTCGTCTTCGTCCTCGGCCACCCGGAATACTACCCGCGCTTCGGCTTCGGCACGGCCGCCGCGCGCGGCTTCCGCTGCCAGTACCCAGTGCCCGACGAAGTCTTCATGGTCGTCGAACTCAGCGAGGGCGCGGCGGCCGGCCTTTCGGGCCTGGTCAGGTACCGGCCGGAGTTCGGGGATTTTTGATTTGCGATTGAAAGTTATCAGTCGTCAGTCGTCAGTTATCAGTAAAGACAATAACTGACGACTAAATCAAAAATCCAAAATTCTCTCCCTGTGTCTGTGGTAGATTTTGCGGGAGGTGACGGACTTGAGGGGAGCATGCCGGCGCGCCTTCGCGGCGTGGTTGATTCTGGTCGCGTGCGCGGGCGGGGGCTCGCGCGCGCAGGGGCGGGCGGGGGGCGGGCGAGTCGGCGCTGACGGGCGTCTACCGCATCAACATCGCCGAGAGCGACAGGCTCTACACGGTGGTGGCGGGCGCGTCGGCCGACCTGCCCTTCGGCGAGCAGCAGCGCTTCTTCATAGACCTCGCCGTGCGCCTCACCCCGCCCGACCTGATCGCCATCGAGCGGCGGGGCCGCCGCGTCACGGTCGGCTCCTCGCGCGCCTCGCGCGTCACGCTCGTCGCCGACGGCGTCAGCCGCGCCGAGCGCACGGGCGGAGGCCGCGCCGTCTACACGCGCACCGCGCTCGAAGGCGAGAAGCTGGTCTTCGCCTCGCGCGGCCGGGCCGAGGACAACTTCACGGTCATCTTCGCGCCCGCGGACGGCGGCCGACGCCTCCGCGTCACGCGCCGCATCCCGGCCGAGAACCTGAGCGAGCCGGTCGTCATCCAGACCGTCTACGACAAGATTTCCGGCCAGCCGCGCTGGGACATCTACGGCGAGACGCTGCTGGCGAAAAGCGACGACGGCGACGGGGACGACGCCGACCGCGAAGCGCCCGACGCCGAGGCGCCGCGCGGCGAGCGCACGGCTTCGCCCCGCCCCGCG
>DASZKF010000283.1:0-8544 GCA_035947355.1 Pyrinomonadaceae bacterium
CCCCCCCCCCCCCCCCCCCCCCGCGGGCCGCGCGCCGCAGCGCCTGCGCGCGGAGCAGGCGGAGGAGCGCGGGCGCGTCCCGCTCGGAGACGTTGGCGAGGAAGTAGGCGCTGGCCGCGCCGATGAAGGCGGCGCGCTTGAGCTTCGTCGGGTCAACGTTGGCCGGCGTGTCGAAGTTGGTGTGGATGTAGCGGTCGGGCCAGTCGTTCAGATAGATCGCCGGGACGCCGAAAGAGGAGTCGGCGTAGACCTGGTGGTCGCTCCCCATCGAGAACTCGGCCATCTCCGCGAGCAGGGCCTCGCGGCCGCCCTCGGGCGAGTGCAGCGAATAGGCCGCCGCCTCGCCGGAGGCGAAGCGCGCCGACTGCTCGTTGGCGAACTCGCCGAAGTGCTCGGCCACGTCGTTCACGAAGGAGGGCAGGGAGGCGGGGCCGCGCGTGACGTGGAAGACGGCCTTCGTCTCGGGGCCGCCGCCGACCATGTCCATGTGGACGACGGCCTTGATGCGGCGCGCCAGTTCGGGCCGGGCGTTGAGGTAGGCGAGGGTGCCTTCGATCTCGGGCGGCCAGATGAAGCGCAGGGTGCGGCGCGGCCTTCCTATCCTCCCTTCGCGGATGAGCTTCGAGAAGGTGCGCGCGGCTTCGAGGATGGCGACGCTGCCCGAGGCGTTGTCGTTCGCGCCTGGCCGCTGGTGGTCGAGGTGGCAGCTGAAGGCGATCTCCTCGTCCTTCAGCCGTGGGTCGGAGCCGGGGACGGTGGCCGTCAGGATGTCGTAAGAGCCGGGGTGCTTGCCGGCGCGCACTGCCGCCCGGAGCGTGACGCGCTCGCCGCGCGCGAGCCTCTGCTGCAAGGCCCGCGCCGTCTTGAGCGAGACCATGAAGGCGAAGGTCGGCGTGCGGGCGAAGGTGTCGAGGTGGCCCCAGCGGACGAGGTTCTCGTCCTCGCCCCACCAGGCCGTGCGCTGGTTCTGCGCGTAGCTGACGAGGCCCGCCGCGCCGTAGCGCTCGACGGCGAGCCGCGCGGCCGCGCCCGGCTGCGAGGAGGTCAGGACGAGCCGGCCGCGCACGTCCTTGCCCGCGTAGTCGGCGTCGGCCGTGCCCGCGCCCACGTCCACGAGGGCGGCCGTCACCTCGCCGCTCTCGCTGTCCTGCGCGAGCGTGACCGGCATCGCCTCCCAGCTCGCCAGCCGCGCGACCGGCAGCCACCCTCCCGCGGGCTCGCCGCGCACCTCCCAAAGCTCCGCGAACTCCGCGTCCCAGGGCGGGCGCGAGCGCTGCGTGCCGTAGAAGATTTTGCCGTCGGCGGGGAACTGCTCGATCATCACGTCCGAGAGGCCGTAAGCGCGCAGCTGTTCGGCGATGTGCTCGGCGGCGGCGCGGAAGCCGCGCGAGCCGCGCATCCGGTGGTGACGCGCGAGCTGTTCGAGGTTGCGCTTGGCCGACTCGCCCGAAAGCTCCTGCGCGAGCGCGGCCAGCACCGGCTCCGGCAGGAGCGTTGTCTGCTGCGCGCGAGCAGGCGCGGCGGCGAGCAGAAGCGAGACGAACAGGGCGAAGGATTTCCTCACGGGGCGCTCCTGAAATCTGCCTGGAGATGACTTGCGGGCGGCCCATTGTAAGGCCAAAGACGACAGCCCTGAAAGCGCCGGCTTGACAGATGGTGAGGACTTCGCCGATTGTTAGGCCCTGCTTGCCCGTAGCCCGTTCGCTCTCCGAGGAGTTACCGATGAAAAAAGTGCTGGCCGCCGTCACCGCGTCGCTGTGCGTGTGCCTCGCCGCGCGGGCGCAGGAGCGCCCCGTCGCCTTCAGCGGCGCGACCCTCGTCACCGTCTCCGGCCCCGCGGTCGAAGACGGCGTGCTCGTCGTCCACAAGGGTAAGATCGTGGCCGCCGGCCCGCGCTCGGCCGTCGCCGCCCCGCCCGGCGCGCAGGTCGTAGACGCGAAGGGCAAGACGATCATGCCCGGCCTCGTCGACACGCACAGCCACATCGGCAACGGCTCGGGCGGCGACGCTTCAGCGCCGATCCAGCCCGACGTGCGCATCCTCGACTCGATAGACGTGCGCGGCAGCGGACTCCGGCGGGCGCGGGCCGGCGGCGTTACCACCGTCAACGTCATGCCCGGCTCCGGCCACCTCCTCAGCGGGCAGACCATCTACTTGAAGCTGCGCGCCGGGAAGATCGTGGACGACCTCTTCATCCGCGACGCGCGCGGCGAGCCGGCGGGCGGCATCAAGATGGCGAACGGGACGAACTCGCTGCGGCCCGGCACGAACGGCCCCTTCCCGGGGACGCGCTCGAAGTCGGCCGCCCTCGTCCGCGAGCAGTTCACGCGCGCGCAGGAGTACCGCGAGAAGGTCAGGCGCGCGGGCGCGGACAAGTCGAAGCTGCCGCCGCGCGACCTCGCGCTCGAAGCCCTCGCCGAGGCGCTCGAAGGCCGCCGCGTCGTACACTTCCACACGCACCGCCACGACGACATCCTGACGGCGCTGCGGCTCGCGCGCGAGTTCGGCTTCCGCCCCGTGCTGCACCACGTCTCGGAGGCCTGGAAGGTGGCCGAAGAGATCGCCCGCGCCAAGGCCCCGGCCTCGATCATCCTGATAGACGCGCCGGGCGGGAAGCTAGAAACCATAGACGTGCGGCTGACGAACGGCGCGGCGCTGGAGCGCGCCGGCGCGCTCGTCGGCTTCCACACCGACGACTACATCACCGACTCGCGCTTCTTCCTCCGGCAGGCGGGCCTGGCCGTCCGCGCCGGCATGTCGCGCGAGCGCGCGCTCCACGCGCTGACGCTCGCCGGCGCGGAGATGCTCGGCCTGCGGGACCGCGTCGGCTCGCTCGAGGCCGGCAAGGACGCGGACTTCATCGTCCTCTCCGGCGACCCCCTGAGCGTCTACACGAAGGTGCTCGAAACCTGGGTCGAGGGCGTCCGCGTCTTCGACCGCAGCAACCCCGAAGACCGCCTCTACGCCGTCGGCGGCTACGGCGCGGGCCGCGACCAGGCCGTGCACTACGACTGCTTCGAAGACACGGAGGGGCAGAGATGACGAGCCGAGTGTTTGCAAGCCAAAGAGGGTTTTGGGTTCTGGGTGCTAGGTGCCGGGGAAAAGCGACCCGTCTTGTACCCAGAACCCAGAACCTGGCACCCAGCACCCTCCTTCTGCTTCTTGCCTTTTGCCTTTTGCCTTCGCCCGCGAGGGCGCAGGTTGCCGTCCGGGGCGAGACCGTCTACACGATGGCGGGACGGCCCGTGGCGGACGGCGTGGTGCTGGTGCGCGGCGGGAAAATCGAGCGGGTCGGGCCGGCGGCGTCGGTCGAAATCCCGGCCGATTACAAGGTGCTGCGCGCGCGCGTCGTGACGCCCGGGTTGATTGACGCGCACACGGTCGTCGGCCTCTCCGGCTACTTCAACCAGCCACACGACCAGATGCAGGTCGAACGCTCCGCGCCGCTCCAGCCCGAGCTGCGCGCGACGGACGCCTACGACGCGCGCGAGCGGCTGGTCGAATGGCTCCGCGGCTTCGGCGTCACCACCGTCCACACGGGGCACGGCCCCGGCGCGCTCGTCTCGGGGCAGACGATGATCGCCAAGACCTGGGGCGAGAGCGTGGACGAGGCGGCGCTCGTCCCCGTGGCGATGGTCGCGGCCACGCTCGGCGACGGCGGCCGCCTGGAGGGCGGGCGCGCGCCGGGCACGCACGCCAAGATGTTCGCCATGCTGCGCGCCGAGCTTCTCAAGGCGCAGGATTACGACCGCAAGCAGCAGGCGGCGAAGGAGGGCGAGAAGCCCGCGAGGGATTTACGCGCGGAGGTTCTGGCGCGCGTCGTCCGCCGCGAGCTGCCGCTGCTGGTGACGGTGCACCGCGCGCACAACATCGTCGCGGCGCTCAGGCTGGCGAAGGAGTTCAACCTCCGCATGATCCTCGATGGCGCGGCCGAAAGCTACCTCGTCGCCGACCAGATCAAGGCGGCCGGCGTCCCCGTCATAGTCCACCCGACGATGTACCGGGCCGCGGGCGAGACCGAGAACCTCTCGATGGAGACGGCCGCGGCGCTGCGCAGGGCCGGCGTCCACGTCGCGCTCCAGAGCGGCTTCGAGGGCTACGTGCCGAAGACGCGCGTCGTGCTCTTCGAGGCCGCGGCGGCCGCCGCCAACGGCCTCTCGTTCGAGGAGGCACTGGCCGCCGTGACGATTGACGCGGCCCGCCTGCTCGGGGTCGGAAACCGCGTCGGCTCCATCGAGGCCGGCAAGGACGCCGACCTCGCGCTCTTCGACGGCGACCCCTTCGAGTACACGACGCACGTCACCGCCGTCGTCATCAATGGCCGCGTCGTCAGCGAGGAAGCACGCTGAAGCCCGACCGTGAGGGAGGGCGTTCGGGTTTAGTTAGAACTGACGCTGACGTAACTAAGACGCCCTCCCTGACGGTCGGGCTTCTGACCCGCTCTGCCGTAACTCGAAAACTCGTCTATCAGGAGAATGAGAATGACGCTGCCAGTCTTGAAGAAGCTGACCGCAACCGCTCTGTTTTGTTTGCTGCTCATCCCTCCCGTCGCCTTCGCGCAGGCGGCGCAGGCCGGGGGGTGGACGCCGGAGTTGATGATGAAGGTCAGACCCGTCGGGCCGGTGCGCGTCTCGCCCGACGGGCGGCGGGTCGCCTACGTCGTGACCGACGCCGTGATGACGCCCGAGCGGAGCGAGTACGTCTCGCAGGTCTACGCGGCGGACGCGGACGGCTCGAACCCCGTCCAGTTGACCTTCGGCGACAAGTCCTCGACCAACCCGCAGTGGTCGCCCGACGGCGCGGCGCTGGCCTTCACCTCGACGCGCAAGGAGAACAAGAGCAACCTCTACCTGCTGCGCATGGCCGGCGGCGAGGCCGAGCCCCTGACCGACGTGAAGAGCGGCGTCGCCAACTTCGACTGGTCGCCCGACGGCCGCTCCATCGCCTTCACGATGCCGGACGCGAAGTCGGAAGACGAGGAGAAGCTGGCGAAGGGCAAGGACGACTGGCGCTGGGTGGACGAGAGCGTGAAGCCGGCGCGCCTCTACGTCATCCCCGTCGAGCGCGACGCGGCCGGCAAGCGCGAGCCGCGACGGCTGACGGCGGGCGACCTCCACGTCGGCGGCTTCGACTGGTCGCCCGACGGCCGCTCGATAGTCTTCAGCCACACCCGCAGCCCGAAGGTCAACGACTGGCCGAGCGCCGACGTGTCGGCCGTGGACGTTTCGGGCGGGCGGGTGACGGCGCTCGCCTCGACGCCCGCGGCCGAGACCTCGCCGGTCTACTCGCCCGACGGCCGTCACGTCGCGCTCGTCGTCAGCGACAACCCGCCGCGCTGGGCGCAGAGCGGCACCATCAACGTCCTGCCGGCCGCGGGCGGCGCGCCGCGCGCCCTGGCCGCCTCGCACGACGGCCAGCCCAACATCGCCGGCTGGTCGCCGGACGGCCGCGCCATCTACTTCAGCGAGGCGCGCGGGACGGGGACGCGCGTCTACGCGCTCGACGTGGCGTCGAACAAGATCGTGGACGTGAACACGACCGAGGAGGTCTTGACGGGCGTCAACCTCAACCGCGGCGGCCGCTTCCTCGGCTTCACCGCGCAGTCGAGCGACCGCGCGCCGGAGGCTTACGTCACCCCGGTTGACAAGTACGCGCCCGTGCAGGTCAGCCGCGCCAACGCCGACATCCCGAAGGCGCCACTGGGCAAGACCGAGGTCGTGCGCTGGAAGAGCGCCGACGGCCGTGAGGTCGAGGGCCTTCTGACCTACCCCGTGAACTACCAAACGGGCGCGCGCGTGCCGCTCATCCTCAACGTCCACGGCGGCCCGGCCGGAGTCTTCCAGCAGACCTTCATCGCCGCGCGCGGCGCGTACCCGATCGCGGCCTTCGCCGCCCGCGGCTACGCGGTCTTGCGGCCCAACCCGCGCGGCTCTTCGGGGTACGGGACTGAGTTCCGCCGCGCGAACATCAAGGACTGGGGCTTCGGCGACTACCAGGATTTGATGGCGGGCGTGGACAAGGTGGTCGAGATGGGCGTGGCCGACCCCGGCCGGCTCGGCGTGATGGGCTGGAGCTACGGCGGCTACATGACCTCCTGGATCATCACGCAGACGAAGCGCTTCAAGGCCGCTTCGGCCGGCGCGCCGGTGACCAACCTGATGAGCTTCACGGGGACGGCCGACATCCCCGCCTTCATCCCCGACTACTTCGGCGGCCAGCCGTGGGAGGTCATTGACATCTACCGCAAGCACTCGCCGATGTTCAACGTCCGGGGCGTGACGACGCCGACGCTCATCCAGCACGGCGAGGCCGACGACCGCGTCCCCGTCTCGCAAGGCTACGAACTCTACAACGCCCTGCGCGCGCAGGGCGTCCCCGCACGCATGCTGGTGCTGCCGCGCCAGCCGCACGGCCCCAACGAGCCGAAGATGATCCTCAAGGTCATGCAGACCAACCTCGAATGGTTCGAACGCCACCTCGGCGCGGCGACGGCGACGGCGGAGAAGTGATGCAATTGCGGATTGCGGATTGCGGAATGAAGAAGACGACCTGTCTTTAATTCCGCAATCCGCAATCGGTGCGAACATGAAACGTCTATCAATCCGTCTCACCTTTGCCAGCCTCGCCTTTGCCACCCTCGCTTCGGCGCAGGAGCGCCGGCCCGCGCCGAACGACATGTTCCCGCAGTGGTCGCACGACGGGAAGAGGATCGTCTTCACTTCCGACCGCGACGGCGACCCGGAGATTTACGTGATGGACGCCGACGGCTCGAACGCCGTGCGGCTGACGCGCGAGCCGGGCCGCGACGCGCACCCTTACTTCTCGCGCGACGGGCGGCGGATAATTTTTCAGTCGCCGCGCGGCGGCGACACGAACATCTACGTGATGAACTCCGACGGCTCGAACGTCGTCAGGCTCACGGACCTCAAAGGCTTCGCGGGCGTGCCGGTCTATTCGCCCGACGAGCGGCGCGTCGCGTTCCAGTGGCGCGAGCCTAATCCGGCCGGCGACAAGAAATGGCGCGTGTGCGTGATGGACGCCGACGGCCGGAACCTCCGCGTCATCACGCCGGGCGCGGCCAACGACCAGGTGCCCAACTGGTCGCGCGACGGCCAGCGCCTGCTCTTCTTCTCAGACCGCACGGGCAGGAACCAGATTTACACGATGAAGCCGGACGGCTCCGACGTGCGGCGGGTCGCCGCCACCGGGTCGAACGACCTCGCGGCGTTCTGGTCTCCGGACAACAAGAGGATCACGTTCGCGTCCGACCGCGGCGGGGGCGACGACATCTACGTCATGGACGCCGACGGCAAGAACGTCCGGCGTCTGACCGACTCGCCCGCCACCGAGCGCGGCGCCGTCTGGTCGCCCGACGGCAGAAGGCTCGCCTTCTCGGCGGACGGCGACGGGCCGAGCGCGATCTACGTGATGGACGCCGACGGGTCGAACCTCGTGCGCCTGCCCGCGACTTCAAAATAACATCCGCCTCCGGAACCTTGCTGATGAGGATTGCGGATTTCAAATAGTTTCGAGTTACGGGTTCCGAGTTTCGAGTTCGCGGCTGCCAGTTGAGCCATTCGACTCACGCCGCACAAACTCGAAACCCGAAACCCGTAACTCGAAACTATTCGAGGAGCGGCCGCACCTCGGGGAAGCTCAGGCCGTGGCCTTCCCAGGCGTAGTCGCTGAGGGCGGCAACGGCGTTCCAGGTCGGGTGGTAGCGGAGGTAGATGTCTCGCTCGGCGGGGTCGCCCCAACTGCCGTCCGCGTTCTGGTGGGCGAGCAGGTATTCCGTGCCGGCGCGGATTTCGGGGTCGGCCTCGGTGAGGCCGAAGGCGCGCAAAGAGTCCATGAACTCGCCGAGCATGTCGGCGTCGCCCCGCGCGACGGCCTCGCGCACGTGCGCGCGCAGGAACGCGAACTCCTGCGGCAGCCAGCGCGGGCTGAGGCGGTAGCGGCCGTAGTCGTTGAGCGTGTAGACGACGTGCGTGACGGCGTAGACCGTGTCGTAGAACTCGGGGGCCGCGGCGTCGCCGGGGTAGGGGCGCAGCGAGGGCAGCCAGCGGAGCACTTCGTGGTAGCGCGCGCCGAGCCGCACGCCGTAGCGCTCGCCGACGTAGGCCGTGATCAGCGCGTCGTACCAGACGTCCTGCGGCGTGCGCATCCGCAGGGGGCGGCCGCAGCGTCGGCAGACGCGCGCGCCGCGCGGGTGTGACGCGAGGTCGAACTCGCAGGCGGCGGGCACGTCCGCGGGCGGAGGCTCCGACAGCGGGTCGAAGAGGAGGAAGTCGCGCGCGCCGAAGCGGCGTGCGGCGCGGCGGATTTGCGACTTGAGCCGTCCGCCCCCGACGCCGAGGCTGTCGGCCGCGTCGCCGGCGAAGGCGTAGTCGGCGACCGTTATGGCGTCGGCCCCTTCCGGGAGCGACCCGAAAGTCCGCCGCCAGTGGCGCGCGCGCTCGACGCCCATGCGCCGCGCCGCGCGCCGCACGCCGGCGTCGCGCACGCTCGCCCCGATGGTGTAGAAGCACCAGAGGAAGTCGCCGC
>DASZKF010000284.1:0-9866 GCA_035947355.1 Pyrinomonadaceae bacterium
GCGGCGCTCGCCGCGCTCGGCATCGAGGTGCCCGAGCTGATGTAGCCTCACGCGGCACGCGCATTGCAATTTTCGATTTGCGACTTTCGATTTTTGATTTGAAGACGGAGACGGCCGCCGGGTCTTTCAATCTAAAATCAAAAATCTAAAATCAAAAATTCTTTTATAGAGGTTTCCGATGCTCATTGTGATGAAGGCGGGCCCTACCGACGGGGATGTCGCGGAGGTGGTGCGGGTCGTCGAGGAGTTGGGGCTGCGGGCGCACCCGATGCCGGGGGCGACGCGCACGGCCATCGGGATAACGGGCAACACCGGGCCGGTTGACGCCGTCCGCTTCGAGAGCCTGCCGGGGGTGGCCGAGGCCATCCGCGTCACGAAGCCCTACAAGCTCATCTCGCTCGACCTCCGGCCGGAGAAGACGGTCGTGGCGGTCGGCGACGCCACGATCGGCGGCGACGAGCTGGCGATCATCGCCGGCCCCTGCGCCGTCGAGAGCCGCGAGCAGACCTTCGCCATCGCCGAGGCCGTCCGCCGCAGCGGCGCGCGCTTCTTCCGCGGCGGCGCGTTCAAGCCGCGCACGAGCCCCTACGCCTTCCAGGGCCTCGGCGAGGAGGGCCTGCGCATCCTGGCCGAGGCGCGCGAGCGCACGGGGCTGAAGATCGTGACCGAGGCGATGGACGAGCGCGGCGTTGATCTGGTCGAGCGCTACGCGGACGTTTTGCAGATCGGCGCGCGCAACATGCAGAACTTCTCGCTGCTGCGCCGGGCGGGCCGCTCGCGCCTGCCGGTGCTCCTCAAGCGCGGGCTGTCGGCGATGCTCGACGAGTGGCTGCTCGCCGCCGAGTACGTGATGGCCGAGGGCAACTACAACGTCATCCTCTGCGAGCGCGGCGTGCGCACCTTCGCGCAGCACACGCGCAACACGCTCGACCTCGCCGCCGTCCCGGCCGTCCGCCGCCTCTCGCACCTGCCCGTCGTCATAGACCCTTCGCACGGCACGGGCAAGAACTACATGGTCACGCCGCTGGCGCGGGCCGGCGTCGCCGTCGGGGCCGACGGCCTCATCGTCGAAGTCCACGACCACCCCGAGCGCGCCCTCTCCGACGGCGCGCAGGCCCTCACCCTCGAACAGTACGAACACCTCGTCGCCGAGGTGCGCGCCATCCACGAAGTGATCGCGCCCACGCCCGTCGCCTAGCTGTAACGCAGGGCCGTCGAGGGGTCTACCGTCGTGGCGCGGCGGGCGGGCACGTAGCTGGCGAGCACGGCCACCCCGGTCAGCAGCAGCGCGGCGACGAGGAAGGTCGCCGGGTCGGTCGCACTCACCCCGTAGAGCAAGGTGGAGAGGACGCGCGTGAGGGCGAGGGCCGCGGCGACCCCCGCGACGACGCCCGCCAGGGTGAGCTTGAGCCCCTGCCCCAAGACCATCTTTTGCACGTCGAGGGGGCGGGCGCCGAGCGCCAGCCTGACCCCGATCTCGTGCCCGCGCTGGGCGACCGAGAAGGCCATCACCCCGTAGACCCCGACCGCGGCCAGGACGCCGGCCAGCGCCGCGAAGACGATCATCAGCAGGCTGTTGAAGCGGCGCCGGGCGAGCGAGACGGCAATCACCTCCTCGAGCGGGCGGACGTTGAAGAGCGCCTGCTCGGGGTCGGCCGCGCGCAGCGCACTCCTGATCGCCGCCGCCGCGCCCGCGGTCGCGTCCCCGGAACGCACGACCAGCGTGACCGAGCGGATGGCGTTCGGGAAACTGTTCTGCGCGAGCGGGACGTAGACGGCCGGCCCCGGCTCCTGGTCGAGCGCCGAGAGCTTTTCGTTCCCGACGACGCCGACCACCTCACGCCAGCGGGTCCTCTCGGCCGCGAGCTGGATGCGCCTGCCGAGCGGCGATTCGCCCGGCCAGAAGCGTTCGGCCATCACCCGGTTGATGATGACCGCGTCGGGGGCGTCCGCGCCGTCGCGGGTCGTAAAGTCTCGCCCGCTCACGAAGGGGATGCCCATCGTCTCGAAGTACCGCGGGCTGATGACGCGGTAGTCCGCGTTGGGCTCGTGGCCCGCCGCGACCGGGCTCCCCTGGATGGTGAAACCCGAGGTCGCGAATCCCAGCACCGGCACCTTCGAGACGACCGCGGCCGAGGCCAGCCCCGGCGTCGCCTCCAGCCTCTCTAATAATCCCTGATAGAACGCGGCCTGCTGCTTCAACTCAGGATACTTGACGGGCGAGAGGCCGATGCCGGCCGTCAGAATCCCCTCCGGGTCGTAGCCGGGGGAGAGCTGTCGGAGCAGACTGAAGCTGCGTATCATCAGCCCCGCGCCCACTAGCAGCATCAACGCGACGGCCACCTCCGAGACGACGAGCACGTTCAGCACCCGCTTGTGCAAGACCCCGCCGGTCGAGCCCCTCCGGCCTTCCTGGAGCGCGTTCGTCATCTTCCTGCTCGAACCCCGCAGGGCCGGCGCGATGCCGAAGAAGACTCCCGTCGCCAGCGACAGCAGGAGCGTGAACCCCAGCACGCGGTAGCTGACGCCGACCTCGCCCGCGCGCGGGACGCTGCCGTCGCTGAGCCCGATCAGGGAGGGCACCCCCCAGAGGGCGAGGAGCAGGCCGAGCACCCCTCCGGCCAGGCTCAGCACGACGCTCTCGGCCAGGAGCTGGCGGACGAGGCGCGCGCGGCTCGCGCCCAGCGCGGCCCGCACAGACATCTCCGTCCGGCGGTCGGCGGCGCGCGCCAGCATCAGGCTGGCGACGTTGGAGCAGGCGATCAGCAGCACGCAGCCGACCGCGCCGAGCAGCACGAAGAGCGCCGTCCGGACGTCGCCCACGACCTGCTCGTGGAGCGGGATGAGTTGCGCGCGCCACCCCGTGTTGGTGTCGGGGTACTGCTGTTCGAGCCGGGCCGCGACGGCGTTCAGCTCGGCGTCGGCTTCCGCCAGCGCCACCCCCGGCCGGAGGCGGCCGAGCACGCGGACGAAGTGGTTGGCCCGCAGCATCTCGCGCTCGCTCGCGATGAGCGGGACGACGAGGTCCGTGTCGGGCGTCGGGTAACTGAGCCCCGCGGGCAGGACGCCGACCACGGTCAAGTTCCTGCCGTCAACCCGCAGCCCCTTGCCTACCAACTGCGGGTCGGAGCCGAAACGCCTCTGCCAGAGGCCGTGGCTGACGAGCGCCACGGGCGGCGCCCCCGGCCGGCCTTCCTCTTCAAGGAAGTCGCGGCCCAGCGCCGGCTTGACGCGCAGCAGCGAGTACAGGTTGGCCGAGACGCGCGCGCCCACCACCTGCTCGGTCTCTTCGCCGTGGGTGAGGTTGAAGGCGGCGCCGCGGGAGGCGGCCATCTGTTCGAAGGCCCGGCTCTGCTGTCTCCAGTCCTCCATGTTTGCCAGCGCGACCGGCTGCTGGTTGCGGTTGCCTATGACGTGACTTTCCCAGACGGCGACCAGCCCCTCCGGGTCCTCGTACGGCAGCGGCGACAGCAAGACCGAATTGACCACGCTGAAGATGGCCGTGTTCGCCCCGATGCCGAGCGCCAGCGTCAGCACGGCCACCGCCGTGAAACCGGGCCGCTTCCGGAGCACGCGCCCCGCGTAGTGAATATCCCTGAGCCACATTCGGGTTGTCCCTCTCTAAATTCCCCGCGCCCATGACGGACGCCGTGCAACGCCCGCAGGACGACGCCGGGGTGATGATAGGGTCGGGTATGGTATCATGCAAACTCATTGTTTTCATGAAAACGATGAATCTTGCCCATCAACCGCGGAGGGGTTTCGACATGTATCTGGAAGTCCGCCACCTCAAATTAGTGAAGGCCATCGCGGACGAGGGGGGCGTCACCAAGGCCGGCAACCGCCTGCACCTGACGCAGTCGGCCCTCAGCCACCAGTTGAAGGAGGTTGAGGAGAGGCTGGGCGCGCCGCTTTTCCTGCGGGTGAATAAGAGGATGGTTCTGACGCCGGCCGGGGAGCGGCTGCTCGCCTCGGCGGGTCAAGTCCTCGCCGAGCTGGAGCGCACGGAAGAAGACATCAGGCGGATCGCGGCCAGCCGCCGGGGCGTCATCCGTCTCAGCACGGAGTGCTACACCTGCTACCACTGGCTCCCCGGCATGATGAGGGCCTTCGGCGATAAATTCCCCGAGGTCGAGGTGAAGATCGAGGTCGAGGCCACGCGCCGGCCCGTCAGGGCGCTGCTCGAAGGCAAGCTTGACCTGGCCGTCGTCAGCTCGCAACCCCGCGACCGAAGGTTAACCCTCCGGCCCCTGTTCCGGGACGAGTTAGTCGTCGTCCTGAGTCCGGAACACCGGCTGGCTTCGCGGCCCTTCATCACGGCCGAGGACTTCGCCGGGGAGGTCTTTATCACCCACACGCCGGCCGAGGAGAACAGCGTCCTCCAGCATTTCCTCAAACCGGCGGGGGTTTCGCCGAGGCACTTCTCCCAGGTGCAGTTGACCGAAGCCATCATCGAGATGGTCAAGGCGGGGCTCGGCGTCAGCGTGCTGGCGAGGTGGGCGGCCGCCGGGGCGATCAGCTCGGGGGCGCTGCGGGCGCTGCCGTTAACGAGGAAGGGGTTTTATCGGTCGTGGAGCGCGGCCATGATCCGGACTAAATCCGCCCCCGATTACCTCAGCGAGTTTGTTGACCTGCTCGCCGAGCAGTCTTCGCGGTTGTTAACCGGCGGGGAGCCGGAAGCCGGCGCGCGGGGGCGCGGACGGCCCTAAATCTCACCGAGCAGAATGTCGGGCAGCCTTTGCGTGAAGGCCGAGCGCGGCAGGGCGTAGTCAATCCCGGCCTCTTTCGCGCGCCTCTGCAGTTCGACTTCGACGTGCGAGAAGAAGCCGACGACGGGGACGGCGCGCAGTTGGTCGTCGGCTTTGAGTCTTCGTATCAGGGCGACGGGGTCGAGGCGTTCGTCGTGCAGGTCGAGGATGATGAGCGAGGGCACGTCGGTCTTGGCGGCGTCGAAGAGCGAGTCGGCGGTGCGCGCGAAGTCGGCCGAGACGTTGAGCTGCTGGGCCGTCCCGCGAATCTTCGAGGCGAAGAGCAGGTCGCCGACGGCGGCGAGAACGCGGCGATTCATTTATAATCCCCTCCGTTTATCCGAGCGTCCGCGCGCCGATTGTGCCTCGCCTGCGCGCGCCGCGTAAAGCCGAAGATGCGCCCGACCGCCACGCTCAACCACCCGCACGAGGCCGCGGCCCCCGGCGCGACTGGCCTCGAATTCGGGGGCGCCTCCCTGCCGCACGAGGCCGCGCCCCGCACCCGCCTCGTCTTCGTCACCTACAACATACGTTACGCCGTCGGCTCCTTTCTCATCTCGGGGAGCCTCCTGCGCCGGCTCGGCCTCGGCCGCCCGGCCCGCCGCTCCCGCCTGGTCGCGCGCCACGTCGAGGCGGCCGCGCGCGCCCTCTCGGACGGACGGCGGATGCCGCCCGCCGACGTCGTCGCCTTGCAGGAGGCCGACCGCGGGACTTTGCGCGCCGGCGGCCGGCACGTCGCGCGCGAGCTGGCCGAAGCCGCGGGGATGTCCTTCGTCCGCGCCCACGCGCCCACGCCGCGCGACGCGGAGCCGAAGAAGAAGCAGTGGTATCTCGACTTCGAGGAGCGCATCCGACGCGGCGAGGAGGGCGACACGGGCGTCGCGCTCCTCGGCCGCGTGCCGCTCGAAGAAGCCGCGCGCGTCGAGCTGCCTTGGGCGGACTGCGCCTGGCGGCCGCGGCTCGCGCTCTCGGCCTCGGTGCGGCTCGGCCACGGTCGGCTCCGCGTCTTCAACCTGCACATAGACCCGCACGCCGGCCTCGCAGAACAGCTCGCGCAGCACCGCGCCGTGCTCTCGGCCGCAGACGCCTCCGGGGGGCCGGTCGTCCTGCTCGGCGACTTCAACACGCTCTCGCGCCGCTCGTGCGCCGCGGCGCGCGCGCTCCTCGAATCGCGCGGCTACCGGACGCCGCTGCCGACGGGCACGGGCACCTGGCGCGCCGGGCCGCTCCGGCTCCACGCCGACTGGATTTTCACGCGCGACTTGCGCGTCACGCGCTGGGGCGTGGCGCGGGGCCTGGGCGTCTCGGATCACTGGCCGGTGTGGGCCGAGGTCGAGGCCGAAGGAGGCTGATTGGGCGCGGGCGAAGAGGTCATCAGGAGCCGCCGCAACGCGCTCGCGCGGCTCGCGCTCGCCGCGCGCGAGGGGCGCGCGCCGGGCCTCGTCTTCGTCGAAGGCGTGAGGCTCTGCGAGGAGGCGGCGCGCGCCGCGCTCGACTTCGAGGCCGTCCTCCACACGCCCGCGCTCGCCCGCGACGAGCGCGGCGCGCGGCTCTTAGAAGAGCTGCGCGCCCGCCGCGCCCGCGTCCTCCCGGCCGACGAGAACGTCCTCGACTTCGTCTCCGACACGAAGACGACGCAGGGCCTCGTCGCCCTCGCGCGCCGCCCGCGCACCGGCCCCGACGTGATCGAACAAGCCGACACGACGCCGCTCGTCGTCGTCATGCACCGCGTCAACAACCCTTCGAACGCGGGGGCGATGCTGCGCGTCGCGGAGGCCGCCGGGGCCACGGCCGCCGTCGCCACCGCCGGCTCGACCGACCTCTTCTCGCCGAAGGCGCTGCGCGGCTCGATGGGTTCTGCCTTCCGCCTGCCGCTCTGGATCGGCGCGGGCCTCGAAGAGGTCTTGGGCTGGTGCGCGCGGCGGGGCGTGCGCGTCGCGGCCGCGGCCGCCTCGGCCGAGGTGACGCACACAGAGTTCGACTGGACGACGCCCCGCGCCGTCCTCGTCGGGCCGGAGGCGGGCGGCCTTTCCGACCTTGAGGCTCACGCCGCCGACGACCGCGTCCGCATCCCGATGCGCGCGCCCGTCGAGAGCCTCAACGTCGCCGTCGCCCTCGGCGTCATCCTCTACGAGGCGGCGCGCCAGCGCGGTTGGTGAGTGAGAAGGGTTCTGGGTGCCG
The DNA here is from genome assembly GCA_035947355.1 of Pyrinomonadaceae bacterium. GTDB lineage: Bacteria > Acidobacteriota > Blastocatellia > Pyrinomonadales > Pyrinomonadaceae > QHXN01. The sequence goes on from DASZKF010000284.1 coordinate 6,930, forward strand.
GGTGCCAGGTGCTGGTGAAAAACAACTTGTCTTTTACCCAGCACCCGGCACCCGGCACCCAGAACCCTCTTCCAGCCTCTAGCCTCTAGTCTCTCGTTTCGGCTAGAATGCCCTCAGTAAATTCAAGCACACGGCTCCCCTTTCCCCTGCTCTGAGATTTATGCCGCCGGCCCGCGGGCCGGGCGGGCGAGACGTTGCGGCGCGGCGCGAGATTTTATGAGCGACGAGAAAGAGAAAAAGCGTGACGAGGCGCTGGTCGAGCGCCTGATGCGGCGCGTCTTCGAGGGCGTCGGCTCCGTCGTAGACCGCAAGCTCGGGCGCGAGTCGGCCCCGCAGGGCGGGTTCACCACCACCAAGCTCATCGAGCGGATGAAGCACCTCGTCGCCGAGCGGGCGCGCGACGACGGGCGGGGGCGCCGCCTCGCCCCGCACCACTTCAAGCTCAAGATAGAGTGGGGGACGCACTCCGAGGCCCCGCCCGAGTTCCTCAAGGAGCTGGAGCACGAGGTGCTCGCGGCCGCCATAGACTTCATCAACGACCAGCGCTACCGCACGCTCGCGCCCATCAAGGTCGAGACCAGCGCCGACATCTTCACCTCCGGCATCACCGTCGACCCGACCTTCGGCGAGTTCGAGGAGGAGCTGAAGCAGAGGGACGAGGCCGAGCGGATGGCGAAGGAGCTGGAGGACTCGCTGCCGCGCTCGCGGCCGACGCCGGAGGTGCCGGTCATCGCCCGCGTCACGCTGCCCGACGGGCGCACCGACCAGCAGGTCCTGACCTTCCGCCCCGGCGGCCCGCGCTCGAACGTCGGCCGCGTCTCGGACAACGACCTGCACCTGAACCACCCGAGCGTCTCGAAAGTCCACGCGGCCATCGTGATGAACCGCGAGGGCACGCTGCTCGTGGCCGACACCGGCTCGACCAACGGCACCTTCATCAACGGCCGGCGCATCGCCTACGGCGAGGCCCGCCAGCTCGTAGACGGCGACGTCGTCACCTTCGGCGATGTGGAAGTGAGATTCAAGAAGAGGTAAGGGAGTTCCAAGTCTCAAGTTCAAAGTTTCAAGTTAAAGACGAGGCGGTCGGATTTAACATGAAACCTGGAACCTGAAACTTGGAACTTGAGACTGTTTTATGTTCTTCCTGGCAGACATCCCTGAAAAACAGCCGGCCCTGTTGAGCCTGGTCTACGTCGGCGGCTTCGCGCTGATGGCGCTGCTTCTGGTCGTCTCGCTGCTGCGGCGGAGGGGGCGGCGGCGGTCGGCTTTGGACGCGGTCGCGCCGGCCGACCTGCCGCCGGAGGTGCGCGCCCGGCTCGGCGCGACCTCGACGAACCGCGGCCTGCGCGCCCTGCGCTGGGTCTTCGTCCTGCTCTCGCTCGCCGTCTTCGGCTTCCACGTCTACTGGGCGCAGTACGCCGAGGAGTCGAACGAGCGCTTCCAGCAGCTCAGCTACAAAGACCTGCGCAACCGCCGCCTCTCCGAGTCCACCCTGCGTGGGTGGATACTCGACCGCTCGGGGAGCCTGGAGCGCGCCCTCGCGCTCTACCGGCGGGGGCCGAACGGCCGCATCGTGCGCGAGTACACGCTCGACACCGAGATGTCGCAGCTCTTCGGCACCGACCGCGGCGACCCCGGCCTGGAGCGTGCGCTCTTCGGCGTCGAGAGCGGGGCCGTGCCCGAGGCCATGGACGTGGTCATGGAGCGCGAGGTCAAGCAGCCCGGCAACCTCGACGTGCGCCTGACCATTGACAGCGAGTTGCAGAAGGAGGCCGTCGCGCAGCTCCGGGGCCGCCACGGCGCGGTCGTCGTCCTCAACCCGCAGACGGGCGAGGTGCTGGCGATGTACTCGAACCCGTCCTTCAGCCTCAAGGAGGTGCAGGAAGACCCGGAGGCCTGGATTCGGCTCGACGCCAACGACCGCGACAAGCCTCTGGTCAACCGCGCGCTCGGCGCGTACTACATCCCCGGCTCGACCTTCAAGACGGTGACGATGATCGCCGGCTTCAACGCCGGCATGCAGGACTCGCAGTTCAACTGCTCGGGCGCGGGCTTCTACGCCGAGCCGGGCGCGAAGCCGATCTTCGACGCGGGCGGCGCGGGCGAGGTGCACGGCCGCCTCGGCATAGACCGCGCCTACGAGGTCTCCTGTAACCAGTATTTCGCGCAGCTCGCCCTCAAGCTCGGCCCCGAGCGGATGGCCGAGGCGGCGCGCCAGGTCGGAATCACGCCGTACCCGAAGCCGGAGCAGGCGGTGCGCGGCCGCAAGCAGCCGCAGATTTGGAACGCGAGCACGCCGCTCGTGGCGCGCGCGCTGGCCCCGCGCGAGGCGACCATCGCCGTCTGGCCGGGGATGCGCCGCTTCGACCTGGGGCTGGTCGGCTACGGGCAGGGCTACGCCGGGCAGATGACGCCGTTCCAGATGGCGCTCGCGGCCGCGGCCATCGCCAACCTCGAAGGCAAGCTGATGAAGCCGAAAATCGAGTACGACCTGCCGCCGCAGGTCTGGGCGCAGGCCACCTCGCCGCAGCACGCGGCCGAGATGCGCCGCGTCATGGGGCTCGTGGCGGGCGGCGCGGAAGGCACGGGCCGCGGCGTCTTCGCGCCCGTCCACGCGCAGGGCATCATCACGGGCGGGAAGACCGGCACGGCCGAGAAGGAGGTGCCGCTCTACGACAAGCGCGGCGAGCCGGTGATGCAGAAGAAGGTCGAGCGCGACCGGCGCGGCAACCCGATCCGCGAGTACATGGTGCCGGTGATGGACCCGGAGTTCCGCATAGACAGCTGGTATCTGTCCATCGCGCCGCTCGACCGCCCGACGCTCGCCATCGCCGTCATCGTCGAGGGCGGCGGCTACGGCGCGCGAGCGGCCGCGCCCATCGCCGCGGCGCTGGTGCTCAAGGCCCGCGACCTCGGCCTCCTCGGCGGGTCGGCGCC
>DASZKF010000285.1:0-3845 GCA_035947355.1 Pyrinomonadaceae bacterium
GCGCCGCCCGCGCCACGTCGAGGCTCCGGTACGGCTCGCCCTTGCGTAATAGCGGAATGTGAAGCATAGGGAAATTTTTGATTTGTGATTTGCGATTTTTGATTTGCAAAAGCGGCCGTCGCTGGTTTGCTATTCAATCAAAAATCGCAAATCAAAAACCAAAAATTTCCCTATGCTTCACATTCCCATCCTACGCAAGGGCGAGCCGTACCGGAGTCTGGACGTGGCGCGGGCGGCGCACCACCGGACGGGGGAGCCGTTCGTCGAGATCAGCCAGGCGAACGTCGGGCTGATCCGGCGCGACCTGCGGGACTTGTCCGCGGCGCGGGCGGCGCTGCAAAGGCTCACGTCGGGTGAGTTGCTGGAGGCGTGCGCGCGGGCGGCCGGGCATTTCATCAATGATAGTTTGCCGCTCGGCGAGTCGGAGCAGACGCCGGAGGATTACGTGCGGCAGGTGTCGGCGACGACGGGGCTGCCCTTCGCGCTGGCGCGGCGCAACATGCGGCGGGTGCACGGCGTCCTCGTCGAGATGCCGAACGTGCTCGGCGGGCTGACGCGCGGCCTCGACCTCTCGGTGCTCGACCGGGGCTTCGGCTCGCTGGCGGGCCATGCCGTCAGCTTCTTCCCGCGCGGCGACTCGCTCGGCGTCGTGCTCCCCTCGAACTCGCCCGGCGTCCACGCCCTCTGGGTGCCGGCCGTGCCCCTCAAGACGCCGCTCGTCCTGAAGCCCGGCGCGGCCGAGCCGTGGACGCCTTACCGCATCATTCAATCCTTCATCCGCGCGGGCGTCCCCGCCGGGGCCTTCTGCTACTACCCGACCGACCACGCGGGGGCGGGCGAAATCCTCCGCCGGACGGGGCGCGGCATGATCTTCGGCGACTCGTCCACGACCGCGGCCTGGCGCGACGACCCGCGCGTCGAAATCCACGGCCCCGGCATGAGCAAGGTCGTCATCGGCGACGACTGCGTGGACGAGTGGGAGAAGTACCTGGACGTGATCGTCTCCTCGGTGGCGGAGAACGGCGGCCGCTCGTGCGTCAACGCCTCGGGCGTCTGGGTCACGCGCCACGCCGACGAGATCGCCGAGGCCCTGGCCGAGCGGCTTTCAAAAATCGTACCGCGCGCGGCCGAGGACGAGGAGGCGACGCTCGCGCCCTTCGCAGACCCGCGCGTCGCCGGGCGCATAGACGCGATGATCGAAGGGCTTTTGCATTCCGAGCCGGGCGCGCGCGACGTGTCGGCCGCGGTGCGCGGCCCCGAACGCCTGGCGCGCTTCGAGGGCTGCGCGTACCTCCTGCCGACCGTCGTGCGCTGCGGGCCGGAGCACCCGCTCGCGAACCGGGAGTTCCTGTTCCCGTTCGCCAGCGTCGTCGAGGTCAGGGACGAAGACATCCCCGGCGCGCTCGGCCCCAGCCTCGTCGTGACCGCGATCACCGAGGACGAGGGCCTGATCAACCGCCTCGTCTCCTCGCCGCTCGTAGACCGCCTCAACGTCGGCCCCGTCTCCACGATGCAGATCGCCTGGGATCAGCCGCACGAGGGCAACCTGTTCGAGCACCTCTACGCGCGCCGCGCGTTTCAAAAAGCAGTAGCCAGTAGTCAGTAGACAGTAGCCAGTAGGTTCTTTAACGATTGCTGACGCTGACACGCGGATGGTTCGCTAGCGACTGCTTTTCTACTGTCTGCTGACTACTGTCTACTGGCTACTTCTTTATGCGGATTCTTTACATCACGGCCGGGGCGGCGCAGATGTACTGCGGGAGTTGCCTGCGCGACAACGCGCTGGCGGCGGAGCTGATGCGGCGCGGGCACGACGTGGCGCTGCTGCCGATGTACACGCCGACGCTGACCGACGAGCCGAACGTGAGCCGCGGCCGCGTCTTCTTCGGCGGCATCAGCGTCTACCTCGAACAGCACTCGGCGCTCTTCCGAAAGACGCCGCGCTGGCTCGACCGCCTCTGGGACTCGCCGCTCGCGCTCCGGCTCGCCGCCCGCCGCTCGATCGCCACCAGCCCGAAGTTCCTGGGCGAGATGACCGTCTCGATGCTCAAGGGCGAGGACGGCAACCAGCGGAAGGAGCTCGGCAAGATGATTGACTGGCTCCGGCAGGAGCCGCCCTTCGACGTGGTCAGCCTCCCCTACACGCTCCTCATCGCCCTCGCCCGCCCGATCAAGGCAGCCCTCGGCCTGCCCGTCTTCTGCACGCTCCAGGGCGAAGACCTCTTCCTCGAAGGTCTGCCGGAGCCTTACCGCTTGGAGTCCCTGAGACTCATCCGCGAGCAGGTCAAAGACGTGGACTGCTTCGTCGCGGTCAGTGATTATTACGCGCGCTTCATGCCCGGCTACCTCGGCATCCCGGAGGAGAAGATGCGCGTCGTCCCGCTCGGCATCAACCTGCAAGGCTTCGAGGCGCGGCCCCCGCGGCCGTCAGACAAGCCTTACACGATCGGCTACTTCGCGCGCGTCGCGCCCGAGAAGGGGCTGCACCTTCTGGCCGAGGCGTACAAGCTTTTGCGCGAGAGCGGGCGCGTCGGCGAGGCGCGCCTGGAGGCGGCCGGCTACCTCGGCCCGGAGCACGAAGGTTATCTGAAAGAGGTCGAGCGGAAGATGCGCGGGTGGGGGCTGGCCGCGGAGTTCAGCTACCGCGGCGCGCTCGACCGCGAGGGCAAGGTGGAGTTTTTGCGCGGCCTCGACGTGCTCTCCGTCCCGGCCACCTACGACGAGCCGAAGGGCATCTTCCTGCTCGAAGCGATGGCCTGCGCCGTGCCCGTCGTCCAGCCGCGCCGCGGCGCGTTCACCGAGGTCGTAGAGCGCACGGGCGGCGGCCTGCTCGTCGAGCCGGACGACCCGGCGAGCCTGGCCGACGGCCTCGCCCGCCTCGCCGAAGACCAGGCCCTCGCCGCCGACCTCGGCGCCCGCGGCTTCGCCGGCGTGCGCGAACACTACACCGTCGCGCGCATGGCCGACCGAGCCCTCGAAGTCTACGCCGGCAAGTCGGGCACCAAGGCAAGCTCGGAGCGCAACGCTGTCATAAAAGAAATGATGAATGCGGAATGATGAATGAGAGGCCGCTCGAATGATGAAACTCGACGTGAATCACATTCATCATTCATCATTCCGCATTCATCATTTCTGAAAGGGGTCGGGTTGCTGGAAGTCAGCCATCTCTCAAAGGAGTACCGGACGCCGCAGGGGCCTTTGCCGATCCTGTCGGACGTGTCTTTGTCTCTGAAGCGGGGTGACGCGGTCTCGATCATGGGGCCTTCGGGGTCGGGGAAGAGCACGCTGCTCTACGTCGTCGGGGCGCTGGAGCCACCGACGGCCGGGCGGGTCACGCTCGACGGCCAGGACCCCTTCGCTCTGAAGGAGCGGGAGCTGGCCGAGTTCAGGAACAAGGCGGTCGGCTTCGTCTTCCAGGATCACTGCCTGCTCCCGCAGTGCTCGGTCATCGAGAACGTGCTGACGCCGACGCTCGTCTCGCGCGGGGCGGACGGCGACGCGGCAGAGCGGGCGCGCGCGCTGCTCGAACAGGTCGGCCTCGGCGCCCGCACGCACCACCGCCCGGCCGAGCTTTCGGGCGGCGAGAAGCAGCGCGCCGCGCTCGCCCGCGCGCTCGTCATGCGCCCGACGCTGCTCCTCTGCGACGAGCCGACCGGCAACCTCGACCAGAAGTCGGCCGACACGGTGGCCTCGCTCCTCCTGGAGCTGCACGCGCGGCAGGAGACCATCCTCGTCGTCGTCACGCACAGCGCCGAGCTGGGCGCGCGCTTCCCCCTGCGCTACCGGCTCGCCGAAAGGCAACTGGTGAAGCAATAGGTGCTGGGTGTTGGGTGCCAGGTGCCGGG
>DASZKF010000286.1:0-4206 GCA_035947355.1 Pyrinomonadaceae bacterium
CGCGGGCGCGCGGTCGGCCCGTGGGGGAGCGGCCGCCCGCGGGTCGTCAAGGGGCCGCGATGGTGAAGGTGGCCGTCGCGGTGGTCGAGCCGTCCTCGTAGAACTGCGGCTTGACGGAGAAGACGGCCGGCACGACCAGCCCGTTGGTGTTGCTGCGCGGCACGGCGTTGAGCACGCGCGGGCCGCTCAGCACGGTCGTCGAGGCCGAGAACGCGCCCAGGTTCGAGCGCGCCGCGACGTACTCGAAGCGGCCGGTCGTCGCGTTGACCGCGCCGTTGGCGGCGTTCGTCGGGTCGCCCGAGGTGTTGTCGGTGTCGACGCCCGTCGTGTGGATTCCGACGGCCGAGGAGCGGCTGAAGGAGCCGAGGCCGAAGCCGATGTCGGAGGCGACGACGCGGTTCGAGGTGCTGCCCGAGCTCGCCACGACGGCGCTCATCGAGAGGACGTAGTTGGTGTTGCTGCGCACCTTGAGCGGCACCGTCGCCTTGACGAAGCTGTTGGAGTTGCCGGGGCCGAGTTCGCCGAGGTTAACGACGACGGCCAGGGCGCTGTCGGCGACGCCGTCGGTCGTCACGCCGCCCCCGGAGTTGCCCGCCAGCGTCACGGCGCCGCCGGAGTTCAGCTCGACGAACTTCGAGACGCTGCCGCTCATGGACACCGTCCCGCTCGTGTTGACCTGTGCCGAGACGCCGGCCGCCAACACCAGCAGGAACGCGGAGACCGAGGCCGCCCGCGTGAGGCTTCTGAAACATTTGAACATCTGCAAGTTCTCCTTCGGGAGGATTCAAGTCTGCGAGGGCGCCGACGGCGGGCGAACCCCTGACCGTCAATCGCCGTGTTGGATGGAGAGGCCGAAATTGTGAGGGTGCAGTCACACTGCTTGCTACAAAGGCTATTCAAAACCCGTGCCGTGCCGGTCTTTCAACGCGGCTGGCGAATACGGCCCGAAATCGCGGGCTCCGGCCCCTGACGCGGGCCGCGGTCAGAAGGGCCGGGCGGGGCGGTGACAATATTTCGACGCCCTGCTGACTATTTTTGTCAGGGCGGACGCCGCCGCGGGCGGGGGACTCACGTCAGCCCGCGCCGGCGCGCTCCTCGCGGACGTTGATTCCGAGGGCGCGCATGCGGCGGTAGAGGTGGCTGCGGTCCATGCCCATCAGCTCGGCGGCCCGCGAGACGTTGCCCTCGGCCTCGGCCAGCTTGGCGCGGATGAAGTCGCGCTGGTGGGCCTCGCTGGCGTCGCGGAACGAGGAGAAGCGGGCGGCGGCCGGGGCCGGCTCCTCGGCGCCGAGCGCGGGGATGTCCGCGGCCGTGACCTTCGTGCCGGTGTGCATGATGACGATGCGCTCGACCGTGTTGCGTAGCTCCCGCACGTTGCCCGGCCAGGCGTAGGCTCGCAGCGCCTCGACGGCGTCCGGCTCGAAGCGCTTCGGCTTCTTCTTGTAGGCGCGCGAGAACTTGCGGTTGAAGTGCTCGGCCAGCAGCGGCACGTCTTCGAGCCGCTCGCGCAGCGGCGGGATCTCGAACGGGATGACATTGAGGCGGTAGAGCAGGTCGGCGCGGAAGGTGCCGCGCTCGATTTCGACTTCGAGCCGCTTGTTGGTGGCCGCCAGCACGCGCACGTCCACGCGCATCGGGGTCGCGCTGCCGACCGGCTCGAAGCGCTGCTCTTCGAGCACGCGCAGGACCTTGGCCTGCATCCGCGGGCTCATGTCGCCGACCTCGTCGAGCAGGAGGGTCGCGCCGTCGGCTAGCTCGAACTTGCCGCGCTTCGGGTGGGTCGCGCCGGTGAAGGCGCCGCGGACGTGCCCGAACAGCTCCGACTCGATCAGCTCCTCGGGGACGGCCGAGCAGTTCAGCTCGACGAAGGGGGCCTTGGCCCGCAAGCTCCGCGCGTGGATGGCGCGCGCGACCAGCTCCTTGCCCGTGCCCGACTCGCCGTAGATGAGGACGCGGCCGTCGGTCGGCGCGACCAGCTCGATCTGCTTGCGCAGCGCGCGCATCGCCACCGACTCGCCGACCATCACCCACTCGTCGGCCAGCTCCTCGCTGAGCGCGGCGTTGACGCGCTCCAGCTCGCGCTGCCGCAGCGCGTTGCGCACGGTGAGCACGGTCTTCTCGATTGACAGGGGCTTCTCGATGAAGTCGAACGCGCCGAGCTTGGTGGCGCGCACGGCCGTCTCGATGGTGCCGTGGCCCGAGATCATCACGACGGCCGCCTCAGTCCCCCGCTCGCGCAGCCGCCGCAGGGTCTCGAGGCCGTCAATGCCGGGCAGCCACACGTCCAGCAGCAGGCACCCGAAGGCCCGCCGCTCGACCGCCCGCAGGCACTCCTCGCCCGACCCGACGGCCTCCGCCTCGAAGCCCTCGTCCTCGAGCACCGCGCGCAGCGTCTCGCGGATACCTTTCTCGTCGTCAACGATGAGCACGGAGTCGGCCATTGTCGCTACGGCCTCGGGTCGAGGCCACCCGTCAGGGCCTTGCTAAGGATGTAGAGGAGGAAGCCGTTGGCGGCCGCGGCGAAGCTGTAAATGACCGCCTCCGCCCCGTCGCCGACGCCGTGCAGGGAGAGCACTATGAGCATGCTCCAGGGCGCGGTCAGGCCGAGCAAGGCGAAATCCCAAACTAACTCGTGGGGGCCTTCGTAGCCCGCGGTGAAAGCCCTCAGCGCCGCGACCAGCAGCACGTAACCGCCGGCAAGGATCATCGGGAGTCGCGACTTTCGGTGAGTGCCCACGGCCCCCCTCTCAACTCGCCTCCCTGACCTCTTCGGCCACGGGCAGCTCGATGATTATGCGCGCGCCGCGCGGGCGGTTCGACTCGGCGCGGATGCGGCCGCCGTGCTCGGTCATGATGCGGTGGACGATGGCTAGCCCCAGCCCCGTGCCGCGGCCGCGGGTCGAGAAGTAGGGCTGGAAGAGGCGCGCGAAGTCGTGGCGGGCGATGCCGTGGCCGGTGTCTGCGACCTCGGCGATGAGCAGGCCGCGCGCCGGGTCGTGGGCGGTGGCGACGGTGATGCGGCGGTCGCCTTCGGCCTCGGAGAGGGCTTCGAGCGAGTTGTCTATGAGGTTGACGAAGACGCGGCGCAGCTGCTCGGCGTCGAGCAGCGCGACGGGCAGGGCGGCGGCGAGGCGCACGTCCATGCGGACGCCGTCGAGGCGGTCTTCGTAGAGGGCGACGGCCTGGCGCACGACCTGGTTGAGGTCGCCGGGCGCGAGCCGCGCGTGCGGCAGGCGGGCGAAGCGCGTGAACTCGTCCACCATCGCCTTGAGGCCGGCGACCTCGCGGCTGATCGTCTCGGTGCACTCCTCGACGACGCGCGCGACCCTCTCGCCTTCGGGCCGCGGGCCGTTCCCGTTGCCGTCGCGGGCCGCGCCGTCTTCCGACCCTTCCCGGCGGCGGCGGAAGTTGCGCGCGATGCGCTCGGCCGAGAGCTGGATGGGCGTGAGCGGGTTCTTGATCTCGTGCGCGAGGCGGCGCGCGACCTCGCTCCAGGCGGCGGCGCGCTGCGCGGCCAAAAGCTCCGAGAGGTCTTCGATGACGAGCACGACGCCGCGGCGGCTCGCGCCCGCGCGGGGGCTGAGCGCGGTCGCCGTCAGGGCGACGGGGATCAGCCCGCCCTCGTGCGCGAGCCCGCGCGCCAGCTCCAACTGCTCGGCCGCCCGCCCGCGCAGGCGCGCCCGCCAGAGGACGCGGGCGAGCACGGCGTAGTCCTCGCCGCTGACCACCTCGGAGAGCGGCGTCGCGGGCGGCGGGGCCTCTTCGAGTCGGAGCATGGCGAGGGCGGCGGCGTTGATCGTCGTCACGCGGTTCGCCTCGTCGAGCGAGATGACGCCGGTCGAGACGGTCTGCAAGACGGTCTCGATGTAGTCGCGGCGCTCTTCGAGCGCGAGGTTCTTCTCGCCCAGCTCGGCGGCGTCGCGCTCGATGCGGCGGCGGTTCTCGGCGAGCTGCGCCGTCATCTCGTTGAAGGCGTCGGCGAGCACGGCCAGCTCGTCGTCCGTGATCGCCTCGACGCGGTGCGCGAGGTTGCCGCCCGCGACCTCCTTGGCCGCCTCGGCCAGCGCGCGGATGGGGGTGCCGATGCCGCGCGCGAGGTGGATGGCGCTCCACGTCGCGGCGAACAGCAGCATCAACGTCAGGAGCGCGAGCGTCGTCACGCCGAGCACGCGCACGCGCCGCTGGTTGCGTCGGAAGTCTTCGAAA
>DASZKF010000287.1:0-7493 GCA_035947355.1 Pyrinomonadaceae bacterium
CTAAAACCTAGCACCCAGAACCCTTCCGCTTTTGCCTCGTGGGCCGGGCGTGTGTTAACCTCTCAGGTCTACAAATCAGCGTAATCCCTCGCCTTTCACGGCTTTATCATTGAAGAGGAGCTTTTCGCGAGAGTATGTCTACGCCTAACGGAAACACCGGCAACGACGGCCGCCCCACCGGCAGGGTCGTCCAGGTCATCGGCCCCGTCCTCGACGTGGAGTTCTCGGGCGGCTACCTGCCGCCCATCTACACCGCCCTGCGCGTCACCTCCGACGGGTTCGACGTGCCCTCGCCCATAGACATCATCGCCGAGGTCGAGCAGCACCTCGGCGAGGGCCGCGTCCGCACCGTCTCGATGCAGCCGACCGAGGGCGTGGTGCGCGGCATGGGCGTCATAGACACCGGCGGCCCGATCACGATGCCCGTCGGCGAGACCACGCTCGGCCGCGTCCTGAACGTCATCGGCCAGCCCGTTGACAACCTCGGCCCCGTCAACTCCGCAGAGCGCTACCCGATTCACCGCCACGCGCCCTCGCTCGAAGAGCAGTCCACCGAGGCCGAGATGTTCGAGACCGGCATCAAGGTCGTTCACCTCATCCAGCCCTTCCTGCGCGGCGGCAAGATCGGGCTGTTCGGCGGGGCCGGCGTCGGCAAGACCGTGCTCATCCAGGAGTTGATTAACAACGTCGCGCAGAAGCACTCCGGCTTCTCGGTCTTCGCGGGCGTCGGCGAGCGCACGCGCGAGGGCAACGACCTGCTGCGCGAGTTCGTCGAGTCCGAGGTCATCCAGTTCGGCGAGGAGTTCAACCGGCACTTCAAGGAGACCGGCGAGTTCGACATGACGAAGGTCAACCTCGGGACGCTCTCCGAGTCGAAGGTCGCGCTCGTCTACGGGCAGATGACCGAGCCGCCGGGCGCGCGCCTGCGCGTCGCGCTCTCGGGCCTCACGGTCGCCGAGTACTTCCGCGACCAGGGCCTCGACGTGCTCCTCTTCATTGACAACATCTTCCGCTTCACGCAGGCCGGCTCCGAGGTCTCGGCGCTCCTGGGCCGCATGCCCTCGGCCGTCGGCTACCAGCCGAACCTCGCGACCGAGATGGGCGAGCTGCAGGAGCGCATCACCTCGACGCGGACGGGGGCCATCACCTCGATTCAGGCCGTCTACGTCCCGGCCGACGACTACACGGACCCCGCGCCGGCCACGACCTTCGCGCACCTCGACGCCGTCACCGCGCTCTCGCGCCAGATCGTCGAGCTCGGCATCTACCCGGCCGTAGACCCCCTGGCCTCGACCTCGCGCATCCTCGACCCGCGCATCGTCGGCGAGGCGCACTACAACACGGCGCAGTCGGTCAAACAAATCCTCCAGCGCTACAAAGACCTGCAAGACATCATCGCCATCCTCGGCCTCGACGAGCTCTCCGAGGAAGACAAGCTGGTGGTCGCGCGCGCGCGCAAGATACAGCGCTTCTTCTCGCAGCCCTTCCACGTCGCCGAGCAGTTCACCGGCCTGAAGGGCAAGTACGTCCCCATCGCCGACACCATCCGCGGCTTCCAGGAGATCGTTGACGGCAAGCACGACGACCTCCCCGAGCGCGCCTTCTACCTCGTCGGCACCATCGAAGAGGCCCGCGAGCAGGCCGAGCGCATCGCCCGCGAAGTCGGGTAAGAAGACAAATGACGAATGCGGAATGATGAATGATGAATGTGACGCACGCCGAGCCCCGTCATTCAACTTGTCTTTAATTCATCATTCCGCATTCATCATTCATCATTTAAACCATGGCTCTCCAACTCGATGTCATCACGCCGGAGCGGCGGCTTTTGTCGGAGCAGGTTGATTCGGTGACGGTGCCCGGCGCGAACGGCGAGCTGGGCATCCTGCCCGGCCACACGCCGCTCATCTCGGCCCTCCAGACCGGCGTCCTCGCCTACACCCAAGGGGCTTCGACGCGGCGGCTGCTGGTTTCGGGCGGCTTCGTCGAGGTCAACGCCGACCGCGTCTCCGTCCTCGCAGACATGGCCGAGTTCCCGGAAGAGGTCAACGCACAGGCCGCCCGCACAGAGCGCGACGAGGCCGAGCGCCGCCTCGGCTCCTTCTCCGGCCCGCCCGAAGAGATGGCCGAGGTGCGCACGCAACTCGAACGCGCCACCGCTCGCCTCCAACTCGCCGCCGAAAATCCGGCGCGGTAAAAGAAGGGTTTTGGGTTCTGGGTTTTAGGTGCTGGGGTTAAGACGAGTTTGCTTTCCCCAGCACCTAAAACCCAAAACCCCTTTCCCCTTCCCCGCCGAATTTTCGGCGTTTCACGCTTGCAACAACGGCCCGACCGTGGCATAATACGAACCTCAAACGACGGCCGTTCGGCGGCGACAGGCGAGGGGGTTTCATGTCACAGACGTTGGCGGAGTTGGTCAGGCCGGCGGCCGAGGTGCCGCGCGAGATTTCGGGGGCGGCGACGCCGGAAGACCAGTCGGCCGAGCCAACGCTTCGGCCGCGCAGCCTCGAAGAGTACATCGGCCAGCCGAAGATCACGACCAACCTGAAAGTCTTCCTCCGCGCGGCCAGGGCGCGGCGCGAGGCGCTCGACCACGTCCTCTTCTTCGGCCCGCCGGGCCTCGGCAAGACGACGCTCTCGCAGATCATCGCGCACGAGATGGACGCGCCCCTGAAGTCCGTCAGCGCCCCCGCCATCGAGCGCGGCGGCGACCTCGCGGCCGTCCTCACCAACCTGCAGGAGGGCGAAGTCCTCTTCATAGACGAGATTCACCGCCTCAAGCCCCAGATCGAAGAAGTCCTCTACCCGGCGATGGAGGACTACCAGCTCGACATCATGATCGGGCAGGGGACGGCCGCGCGCTCGATTAAATTAGACCTCCCGAAGTTCACCCTGGTCGGGGCGACGACCCGCGCCGGGCTCATCACCGCCCCCCTGCGCGGCCGCTTCGGAATCGTCTTCCACCTCGACTTCTACTCGCAGAAAGACCTCGAAATCATCGTCCACCGCTCGGCCGAGATTCTCGGCGTCGAGATCGAGGCGACGGGCGCGAGTGAGATCGCGCGCCGCTCGCGGGGCACGCCGCGCATCGCCAACCGCCTGCTGCGGCGCGTGCGCGACTACGCCGAGGTCGAGGGCGACGGCCGCATCACGCGAGAGGTCGCGCGCCGCGCGCTCGACGAGATGGAGGTTGACCGCTTCGGCCTCGACGAGATAGACCGCAAGCTCCTGACGACGATCATCGAGAAGTTCGACGGCGGCCCCGTCGGCGTCGGCACCATCTCGGCCTCGATCAGCGAGGAGCGCGAGTCCATCGAGGAGATCATCGAGCCGTACCTGATCCAGATCGGCTTCCTCAACCGCACGCCCCGCGGCCGCGTCTGCACGCCCGCCGCCTACAGGCACATGGGCCTCGCCGCGCCCAGGCGGAAGGGGGAATAAAGAAGTAGACAGTAGTCAGTAGTCAGTAGCCAGTAGGCTCCGCACTGGGAATGCTGGCGCTGACACTCGGCCGACTCGATAGCGACTGTATTTCTACTGTCTACTGTCTACTGTTTTCAGGTTTCGGCCCTGCTGCGTGACACGGGGCCGGAAAGCGCCGGGCGGGCGCGCGGGGGCGGATCGGGAGCCTCCCCCGCGGCCCGCCTCGGTGCATAGCTAGGGGCTAGGGGCTTGTTAGGGTTGTGGCAGGGGCGGTTGAGTTGTTATCCGTAACGGGGAACAGCTCGACGGCCCCTTTGCTTTTACAAGCCCCTAGCCTCTAGTTTTTGAATTCGAGGGTGACGTCGACGGTCAGTTTGTCGTTGTCAACGCGGAGGTTGTAGCCGGCTTTGGTGAAGGTGGGTTTGCGGCCGTCGCGGAGCAGGTCGCGGGCGAACTCCTGGACGTTCTTCTTGACGAACTCGTCGGGGTAGCCGGCGTCGAAGACCTCGCCGGGGAGGATGCGCCAGCGCACCTTCATGTTGTTGGTGTCGCGCTCGTCGAGGCCGTCGAGGGTGAGCGCCCCCATGCGGTACTGCGGCCCTTCGGTGACGTTGAAGCGGTAGAGGACGCGGCGGTTGGCGTCGTCGAACTCGGGCGCGCCCGTGACGCGCGCCGTCAGGTAGCCCTTGCGGCCGTAGGCCCTGCGCACCGCCTCGAGGCCCTTTTCGAGTTTGGCGGAGCCGGCCACGTCGCGCGTCCTCATGCCGAGCGCGATGTTCAGCTCCTGCGGCGTCATGGCCTGCTGGCCCGTCCACTCGGCCCCGCCCCAGACGTAGGCCGAGCCCTCGTCCACGGGGGCCGCGACGGCGAGGCCCTGCGCGCACTCCTCGGACGGCGCGGCCTTCGTCACGCGCAGCGGCCCGAAGGAGGCGCGCAGCAGCCCGCGCTCGTGGTAGAGCGGCAGCAGGTTGCTCGCCAGGAAGCCGCTGACGAAGACGCGCGAGTATTCGTTGTCGAAGACGGGCGCGGACATGCGCACCAGCTCCTCTTCCGTGACCGTGCGCGCGCCGGGGAAGCTGAGCGCGCAGACGCGCAGGGCCGCGCCCTTGACGGTGAAGACGTGCTCGCCGTGGCGGCCCGCGGCGTCGGCCGAACCCATGTACTCGACCGTGCCCTCGATGTTGCGCGAGCGGAGAAGTTCCTGGAGCGCCCGCGTGATTTCGTCGGTGACGCCGCCGCCTTCGGGCGCGGTGCCGTCGAAAGTCGGCACGCGGCGGCGGACGGCCTCGGTCAGCTCCTCGTCGGTGAACCAGATGAAGTTGTCGAAGACGACGGGCACGCCCCACCGCATCTCCTCGACCTTGAAGGTGAGGACGGCCGCGTCGGTCGTCCCCTTGATGGTGTAGCCGAGGTTGCGGAAGAGGCCGGACTGCGAGAGGCGCTGGGCGGCCTCCTCGATCTGCTCGACGGTCACGGTCTGCCCGGCCTGGAGGCCGCCGCGCGCGAGCGCGTCGTCGCGGGTCACGCGCTCGAGGCCCTCGAACTCGACCCGCGCGAGCCGCATCGGCGGCGCGGACGGCGTCTGCGCCCGAACGGCGGCGAGGCCGAAGGCGAAGAGCGAGACGCCGGCGAGGAGCCGCGCGGCGGCGCGGAGGCGGGAAGAGGTCTGGAGGTCTCTCATCGTTCGTTTCGGCGGCGGATGAAATTCAGAAGGGAGACGGCGGACATCTTAGCAGCTTCACGCCGCCGCCCGAAAACGTCGCCGCCCTGAAAGGGCGGAATAGAATAGCCGGGGGCAAGCGTACGAAGTGAGCGCCGCCCCCGGCTATTCTATTCGTCCCCTTCGGGGACGGCGGGCCGTTCCCTTTTCAGCCCTGCGCCTCGCGGATGCGGGCGCGCATCTCGCGGACGGCCTCGGCCAGTCCGGTGAGGACGGCGCGGGCGACGACGTTGTGGCCGATGTTGAACTCGGTGATTTCGGGGATGGCGGCGACGGCCCCGACGTTGCGGTAGGTGAGGCCGTGGCCGGCGGCGACGTGCAGACCGTACTGCGCGGCGAGCGTGGCGGCCTCGCGCAGCCGCTGCAGCTCGGCGGCGGCGCGCGCCCGCCCCTCGGCGTGGACGGCGCGCGCGCCCAGGGTGGACTCGGCGTAGGCGGCCGTGCAGAGCTCGACCTGCCGCGCGCCCGCGTTGTGCGCGGCCTCGACCTGCCGCGCGTCCGGGTCTATGAAGAGGCTGACGAAGAGGCCGCCTTCGCGCAGGTGTTGGACGGTGCGCCGCGTCGTGACGAAGTTCTCGACGGCGTCTAAGCCGCCCTCGGTCGTAATCTCTTCGGGGCGCTCGGCGACTAAGGTGACGGCGTCCGGCCGGGAGTCGAGCGCGATGCGCACCATCTCCTCGGTCGCGGCCATCTCGACGTTGAGGTAAGTCGTGACGACGCGGCGCAGCGTGAAGAGGTCTTCGTCCTGGACGTGTCGGCGGTCGCCGCGCAGGTGGACGGTGATGCCGTCGGCCCCGGCCTCCTCGCACAAAAGCGCCGCGGCCGCCACGCTCGGCTCCGGCGCGCGCCGCGCCTGCCTCACAGTCGCCACGTGGTCTATGTTGATGTTGAGTCGCGCGGTCATGGTAGGAGGATAGGCGGACGGCGGGCCGCCGCAAGTGCCATTTTCGCCGGGCCGGGGCGGGCCAATAATTCAAGTAGTCAGTAGTCAGTAGCCAGTAGCGCCACGCGTTGCTGACGGTGACACTGACACGCGAACCGTTCGCAAGAGAATGTATGTCTACTGTCTACTGACTACTGTCTACTGTCTACTGCTTTTAGATTCTCTGCCCGGCGAGTTCGGGCGAGACGTCGCTTTCGGGTTCGGCCTCGCCGGGCGGCAGGGGGCGGCGGTCTCTGAAGCGGGCGGCCGCGTCGCGCGCCCGTCGGATGGCCTCGTCGTAGAGGCCGCGGCGGGCGTGGGCGCGTATCTGGCGCAGCTCGCGGAAGCCGTCGAGGCCGGTCTTGAAGCCGACCTTGCTGCCCTCGACGTCGTCCCAGCGGACGGGCCGCTCAAGCATCCGTAGGCCGGCGCGGTGCGCGACGTAGAGCAGCTCCACGTCGAAGCCGAAGCGGTCTATCCGGGCGCCCTCGACGACGGGGCGGCACACATCCATGCGGAACGCCTTGAAGCCGCACTGCGTGTCCCAGAAGGGGAGGCCCGTGAGGAGCCGCACCATCAGGTTGAAGGCGCGGCCGCTCTGCTCGCGCAGCCAGGGCTGGTGGACGCCGATGAGCTTGCGGTCGAGCGCGCGCGAGCCGAAGACGAGGTCGTACTGCCCGGCCCGTATCGGCTCGACGATCTTGGGGGCCTCGGCGATGGGCGAAGAGAGGTCGGCGTCTGAGAAGAGCGCGACGGGCGCGCGCGCGGCCAGGAGTCCGGCGCGGACGGCGTGGCCCTTGCCGCGGTTCGGGCGGACGCGGATGACGCGCGGCTCCGTCCGCCCGGACGCGCGCGCGGCGAAGATGTCTTCGGAGACTTTGGCCGTCTCGTCGCGCGAGCCGTCGTCAACGACGATCAGCTCCGAGCGCCCGCGCTGCGCTTCGAGGTAGTCGAGGACTTGTTCGAGCGTGCCGCCGATGCGCGCCGCCTCGTCGTAGGCCGGGATGACGATGGAGAGGGAGAAGGACATTTGCTTCGGGAACTTCCGCGTAGATTCAAGCACCCGAATATAGCACAGGGGAAAGCGGAAGGCGGAAGGCAGTAGAAAGACCTTCGGGCGTTGAGCCGCTGCCCTGAAGGCGTCAGATTCTACGACGCGGAGCGGACTGCCTTCCGCCTTCTGCCTACTGCCTTCCGGCTTCCGCCTTCTGCCTTCTATTCTCCGCGTATGTTATATTCGGAATGCGATGTCTTTCTCCCTCTCCATCGTCATCCCGGCTTACGACGAGGCGGCGCGCATCGGGCGCTCGCTCGAAAAGGTGCTCGACTACCTCGAAGCGCAGCGCGGGCGCTCCGAGCTGATCGTCGTGGACGACGGCTCGCGCGACGAGACGGCCAGAGTCTCCGAGGACATTTTCGCCGCCCGGAAGA
>DASZKF010000288.1:0-9581 GCA_035947355.1 Pyrinomonadaceae bacterium
GCCGTCGAGCCGGCCGCCGGCGCCGCGCCCATCATCTACACGGCCGCCGCCTTCTGGAACGAGCACTTCAACGA
Organism: Pyrinomonadaceae bacterium; assembly: GCA_035947355.1. Lineage (GTDB taxonomy): Bacteria > Acidobacteriota > Blastocatellia > Pyrinomonadales > Pyrinomonadaceae > QHXN01. The sequence goes on from DASZKF010000288.1 coordinate 75, forward strand.
CCAGTTCGGCCGCTACCCTCTCTGGGTCGCGCACTACGGCCCCGTCCCCTCGCCGCTCCCCCGCGGCTGGTCGAACTGGACGTTCTGGCAGTACTCGCAGAGCCTCCGCGTCGGCGGCGTCGGCGGCCCCGCCGACCACGACTACTTCAACGGCCCGGCCGAAGCCCTCCAGGCGCTCGCCCTCAAGTAGTGACGGGTGACAAGCGGCGGGTGACGAGTTAAAATTTCCACTCAACCGGATAAGTTTCTCTTTAGCTCGTCACTCGTCACCCGTCACTACTTCTATGCCTTTCAAACTCCGTTCCGACTTCCGGCCGCAGGGCGACCAGCCCGCCGCCATCGAGGCCCTCGTCGCCGGCATCCGCGGCGGCGCGAAAGACCAGGTGCTGCTCGGGATCACGGGCTCGGGGAAGACGTACACCGTCGCCTCCGTCATCGAGCGCACGCAGCGGCCGACGCTCGTCATCGCGCACAACAAGACGCTCGCCGCGCAGCTCTACCAGGAGTTCAAGTCGTTCTTCCCCGAGAACGCCGTCGAGTATTTCGTCTCCTACTACGACTACTACCAGCCGGAGGCTTACGTCCCGGCCTCGGACACCTACATCGAGAAGGAGGCGACGATCAACGAAGAGATAGACCGCCTCCGGCTCTCGGCCACGCGCGCGCTGTTCGAGCGGCGCGACGTGGTCGTCGTCGCCTCGGTCTCCTGCATCTACGGCCTCGGCGACCCGGACGCCTACTACAACATGCTCCTCTTCGTCGAGCCGGGCATGAAGACGACGCGCGACGCCCTGCTCCAGCGCCTCGTCGAGCTGCAGTACGAGCGCTCCGACGTGGACTTCGACCGCGGCTCTTTCCGCGTCCGCGGCGACGTGGTCGAGGTCTACCCTTCTTATCAGGATCAGGCGTACCGCATCGAGCTGTGGGGCGACGAGGTGGACGCGGTCTCGACCATAGACCCCCTGCTCGGCGAGGTTCTGGAGAAGCACACCTCGCGCCTGCCCATCTACCCGAAGACGCACTACGTGATGCCGAAGAGCACCATCCGGCGCGCGATCAGAACCATCCGCGAGGAGCTGGACTGGTGGGAGCCGAAGCTCATCCAGGAGGGCAAGCTCGTCGAGGCGCAGCGCCTCCACCAGCGGACGATGTACGACCTGGAGATGATCAAGGAGATGGGCTTCTGCCGCGGCATCGAGAACTACTCGCGCCACCTCACGGGCAAGCCGCCGGGCGCGCCGCCGCCCACCCTGCTCGACTACCTGCCCGAAGGCACCATCGTCGTCATAGACGAGTCGCACCAGACCGTCCCGCAGGTGCGCGGCATGTTCAACGGCGACCAGTCGCGCAAGCGCACGCTCGTCGAGTACGGCTTCCGCCTGCCCTCGGCGATGGACAACCGCCCGCTCAACTTCGAGGAGTTCGAGCAGCGCGTCGGCCAGACCATCTACGTCTCGGCGACGCCGGGGCCGTACGAGCTGACGCGGACGGGCGGTGAGGTCGTCGAGCAGATCATCCGGCCGACGGGGCTGACCGACCCGGAGGTCTTCGTCCGCCCCGTCAAGGGCCAGATTGACGACCTGCTGAACGAGTGCCGCCTGCGCGCCGAGCGCGACGAGCGGGTGCTGGTGACGACCCTGACGAAGAAGATGGCCGAGGACCTGACCGAGTACTTCGCCGAGGTCGGCGTCAGGGTGCGCTACCTCCACTCGGACATCGAGACCCTGGAGCGGATCAAAATCCTGCGCGACCTGCGGCGCGGCGAGTTCGACGTGCTCGTCGGCATCAACCTCCTGCGCGAGGGGCTGGATTTGCCGGAGGTCTCGCTCGTCGCCATCCTCGACGCCGACAAGGAGGGCTTCCTCCGCTCCGAGTCCTCGCTCATCCAGACCATCGGCCGCGCCGCGCGCAACGCCCGCGGGACGGCGATCCTCTACGCCGACAACATGACCGACTCGATGCGCCGCGCCATCGGCGAGACCGAGCGCCGCCGCCAGATTCAGGTCGAGTACAACCGCGAGCACGGCATCACGCCGCGGACCATCGTCAAGCCGGTCGAGGCCACGCTCGTCACCGCCTACGAGGCCGACTACTTCAAGGTCCCGCTCGACCTCGAATCCATCGAGGAGTACTCGCCCGCCAACCTCGAAGCGACCATCGCCCGCCTCGAAGCCGAGATGCGCGCCGCGGCCAAGGCCCTCGAATTCGAGCGCGCCGCCGAACTCCGCGACCGCGTCAAATACCTCCGCGAGCGCGAGCTGACTATGACCTGAGTCGCGCGCGTGTGCGATGAGGCGCGGCGCGGAGGGAGATGTCGCGCACTTCCTACGATTCCGCGCCGGCACGTATGCTGATTAAGTCTGACCCCGAAGAGATACAGTCGTTCCTCGGCGACGCGAGCAACCTCGCGGGCGGGCACGCGGCGCGCGTCGTCCTGCCGGAGTCGGCCGGGGAGGTCGCGGAAGCCCTCGCGCGGTGCGCGCGCGAGCGGACGCCGGTCACGGTCTCGGGCGCGGGCACAGGCGTCGTCGGCGGGCGCGTGCCCTTCGGCGGCGTGGTGCTCTCGACCGACCGGCTCAGGCGGATTAAAGAAGTCGTCCGCGAGGGCGCGGGCGGGGGGCGCGCGGCGGCCGAGGCCGGGGTCGTCCTCGCCGACTTGCAGCGGGCGGCACATGCCGCAGGGCTGCTCTACCCACCCGACCCGACCGAGGGGAGCTGTTCGGTCGGCGGCACGGTGGCGACGAACGCCTCGGGCGCGCGCACCTTCAAGTACGGCCCGACGAGGGGGTATGTGCGGCGGCTGCAAGTCGCGCTCTCGACGGGCGACCTCGTCGAATTGCGGCGCGGCGAGGTGCGCGCCGACGAGGGCGGGCGCGTCCGCGTCCCGCTCGCGGGCGGCCGCGCCGTCGAGGCGCGACTGCCTTCCTACCGGATGCCGCAAACGCGCAAGCACGCCGCCGGCTACTTCGTCGAGGAGAATTTGGACGCCGTAGACCTCTTCGTCGGCAGCGAGGGCACGCTCGGCGTCGTCACGGAGGTCGAGGTCTCGCTACTGCCGCGCCCGGCGGGCGTGCTGAGCGGCATCGTCTTCTTCGCCGAGGAGGAAGACCTGCTCGCCTTCGTCCGCGACGCGCGCGGGCGCTCGCTGAAGACGCGCGAGACTTCGGGCGCGGGGCTCGACGCGCGCGCCCTCGAATACTTCGACGCGGAGTCTCTGAATTTCCTCCGCGAGCCTTACCCGCTCGTGCCGCTGCGAGCCGCGGGCGCGGTCTTCTTCGAGCAGGAGACCGCGCCGGAGACCGAGGACGCGCTGATGGGCGAGTGGCTCGCGCTCGTCGAGGGCCACCGGGCGCTGGCCGACGACTCCTGGTTCGGGACGAGCGAGCACGACCGCGCCGAGATGCGCGCCTTCCGCCACGCGCTGCCGGTGATGGTCAACGAGTGGCTGGCGCGGCGCGGCCAGCGCAAGGTCTCGACCGACGCGGCCGTGCCCGACGCGGCCTTCCCCTCGATGCTCAGGTTCTACCGCGAGGGGTTGCGCGCCGCGCGCCTCCCTCACGTCATCTTCGGCCACATCGGCGACAACCACGTCCACGTCAACATCCTCCCGCGCGACGCGGCCGAGGCGGCGGCCGCCCGCGAGCTCTACGGGCGCTTCATCGCCCGCGCGGTCGATCTCGGCGGCACCATCTCGGCCGAGCACGGCGTCGGCAAGCTCAAGCGCGACTACCTGCGCGTCCTCTACGGCGAGGCGGCCCTGCGCGAGATGGCCGCCCTCAAGCGCGCCTTCGACCCGGCCGGCGTCCTCGGCCGCGGCAACGTCTTCGCCGAAGAGTATCTGTGGCAAAATACAGTAGACAGTAGACAGTAGTCAGGAGACAGTAGGCTCCGCACTACGACAACTGACGCTGGCACGCGGGCCGTTCGATAGCGAAGGTCTTTCTACTGTCTACTGACTACTGTCTACTGACTACTTGCCTATGAGCGGTCTTCCAGAAAGCGCGCCGGTGTTGCTGTACGACGGGGTGTGCGGCTTCTGCAACAAGGCCGTGCAGACGATCCTGAAGCACGACCGGCGGGGCGAGATGCGGTTCGCCGCGCTCCAGAGCGAGTACGGCCAGGAGGTGTTAGAGCGCCACCCGGAGCTGGAGGGCGTGGACTCGGTCGTCTTCGTGGAGAGGGGGGCGGGCGGCGAGCGCGTCTACGTCCGCTCGGCCGCTTCGCTGCGCGTGGCCGCCTACCTGGGCGGGCTTTGGAAACTCTTCCTTTTCGCGCGCGTCATCCCCACGCCCGTCCGCGATTTCTTCTATAATCTCGTCGCGCGCTACCGTTACAAGCTCTTCGGCAAGTACGACGCGTGCCTGCTGCCGCCCCCCGAAGTGCGTTCGAGATTTATAGGTTAAGAGAGTAGACAGTAGACAGTAGTCAGTAGCCAGTAGGCCCCGCACCGGGGGCGCTGACGCTGACACACTGGCGAGTCGATAGCGAATGTATTTCTACTGACTACTGACTACTGCTTTCCCATGTTCCGCTTCAACACGGCAGGGGAGTCACATGGCCGCGCGCTGGTCGCGGTGGTCGAGGGCCTGCCCGCGGGGCTGAGGGTTGACGCGGAGGCGGTCAACCGCGAGCTGGAGCGGCGGCAGAAGGGTTACGGGCGCGGCGGGCGGATGAAGATTGAGCGCGACCGCGCCGACATCCTGAGCGGCGTGCGCCACGGCCTCACGCTCGGCTCGCCGGTGGCGATGCTGATCGAGAACAAGGACTGGGCCAACTGGTCGGACGTGATGGCCGCCGAGCCGCGCGCCCTGCCGGAGGAGAAGTCGCGGCGCGTGCGGCGTCCCCGGCCCGGCCACGCAGACCTCGCCGGCGGTTTGAAATTCGGCGCGCGGGACCTGCGCGACATCTTAGAGCGCGCCTCGGCGCGCGAGACCGCGGCGCGCGTCGCCTGCGGCGCGCTGGCGAAACTTCTGCTCGCCGAGTTCGGCGTCGAGGTTCGCAGCCACGTCCTACAGCTCGGCGGCGTGCCGGCCGAGCCGCTCGAAGTCGCTTGGCAAGGCGTCGCGGCCGTCTCCGACGACGCGCCGCTCCGCTGCGCGGACGGGGAGGCGCAGGCCGCGATGGTCGCGCTCGTGGACGAGGCGAGGCGCGCGGGAGACACGCTCGGCGGCGTCTTCGAGGTCGTCGCGCGCGGCGTCATCGCCGGCCTCGGCTCGCACGCCTCCTGGGACGCGAAGCTCGACGGCCGGCTCGCGCAGGCCGTGATGTCTATCCCGGCGGTCAAGGCCGTCTCGCTCGGCGAGGGCGTGAGGGCCGCGGCGCTGCCCGGCTCGAGGGTGCACGACGAAATCGAGTACGATGCCGCGGCCGCGGCCTTCCGCCGCCCGACGAACCGCGCCGGCGGCCTCGAAGGCGGCATCACGAACGGCGAGGAGCTGCGCGTGCGCGGCTACCTCAAGCCGATCTCGACGCTGCGCAAGCCGCTGCGCTCCGTAGACCTCGACACCAAGCGGGAGGAGGAGGCGGCCTTCGAGCGCTCGGACGTGACGGCCGTGCCCGCGGCCGGCGTCATCGGCGAGGCGATGGTCGCCCTCACACTGGCCGCCGCCATGCGCGACAAGTTCGGCGGCGACAGCCTCGCCGAGATGCGCCGCAACTTCGACGCCTACCGCGAGCAACTGAGGCGGTATTAAGAAGAAGGCAGAAGGCAGCCGAGTTGGCTGAGGTGAACGTTGACCCTGAAATCCTGAACTCCGAGAGCAGAGGTTTTTCACTGCCTTCTGCCTTCTGCCTTCTCTTTAATGATGGCTGAGATCGAGAACATCCTGGAGCGGCTCTCGGCGGACGAGGGGTTGCGCCGCCGGTTCGTGGACGACCCGTTCGCGCTCGGGCGTGAGCTGGGGCTGTCGGCGGCCGAGTCGCGGCAGTTGAAGCGCGAGGCGGCGTCGCGCTTCGACTCGTTCGACGTGTCGGCGCGCGACCGCCGGCTCGTCGAGCTGAGCAAGCTGTTCCCCCTGACGCAGAGGGTTCTGGGGCCGCGCTTCTCCGCGCACCTCAAGCGCTTCACGGCAGAGCACGGGCCGGGCGGCATCGAGCGCCTCTTCGGCGACGCGCTCGACTTCGCCGACTACCTCGAAGCGCGTCTGCGCGAGGAGCGCGTCGGGCCGGGGTGGGTGCTCGACCTGCTGCGCTACGAGAAGACGCGCCTGAAGGCCGCAGACCCCGCGCGCCGCTTCGTCGTCGGCTACTTCCGCCACGACATCAGCCGCCTCGTCCGCAGCGTCGCGCGCCGCGAGCGCCTGCCGCCCGTCGCCTCGCGCCGCCCGACCGTCGCCGTCTGGTGGCGGCCCCAGCGCCGCGGCACCGTCCGCTACGCCGTCTTCCCCACGCCGCAACTGTTCGGAAGGAACAAAAGCCGCGAGTAGTTATCAGTCGTCAGTTATCAGTTTTTGTCTTTACTGATGACTGACGACTGATGACTGACGACTACGATTCACGGCTCTTGAGGATTGAGTTGATGAGAGAGGTCGAACGGATCGCCGACCAGTTGCGGCGCGCGCACGAGGGCGCGGCGTGGCACGGGCCGGCTTTGAATGAACTGCTCGGCGGCGTGACGGCCGCGCAGGCCGCCGCGCGCCCGGTGGCAGGCGCTCACTGCATCTGGGAACTCGTCCTGCACGTCGAGGCCTGGGAGCGCGTGGCGCTGCGCCGACTGGGCGGAGACCCGGCCAGGATTTACGACACGGGCGAGGACTGGGCGGGCATTGACGCGGGCGACGACGGGGCCTGGCGCGAGACGTTGGCACGGCTCGCGGCGACGAACGCCGCGCTGCGCGAGGCCGTCGCCGCACTCGACGACGCGCGGCTCGACGAGCCGATCTACCCGGAGATGTCCTCGCGCTACGTCACGCTGCACGGCGTCGTGCAGCACACGCTCTACCACGCCGGACAGGTCGCGGTGCTGAAGAAGGCCCTCGGCCTGCCGACCAGCTACACACCGCCCGTCACCCAGGACGCCACTACCCCATGAGCAACGAAGACCAACTCGTCGTGACGCTGGAGCGCGGCGTCAAGCGCATCACCTTCAACCGGCCCGAGCGGCGCAACGCCGTCACGCTGGAGATGTTCGAGGCGTTCGCCGAGGCCGTCGAGAAGTCCGACTCGGACGGGACGCGCGTCGTCGTCATCACCGGCGCGGGCGAAGCCTTCTGCGCGGGCCTCGACCTCTCGGCCGTCGCCGCGGGTGACCTCGCGCGGCTCGACGTGGCGGCGACCGTCCGCCGACTCATCAACCCGCCGATCCTCCGGATGCGCTCGTCGCCCGTGCCCTTCATCGCGCGCGTACACGGCCCCGCCGCCGGCATCGGCTTCAGCTACGTGCTCGCCTCCGACCTCCGCGTCGGCTCGCCGGCCGCGAGCTTCGGCCAGACCTTCATCCGCGTCGGCCTCATGCCCGACGGCGGCAGCACCTACTTCCTCTCGCGCCTCGTCGGCCCGGCGCGCGCCTTCGAGCTGATGGCGACGGGCGCGACCCTCTCGGCCGACGACGCCCTGCGGCTCGGCGTCCTCAACCGGGTCGTGCCCGTCACCGAACTCGACGCGGCCTGCGACGAGTTGGCGGACGCTCTCGCCCGCGCGCCGCAGCCCGCACTCGCACACGTCAAGACCGCCCTCAGCCGCGCCGAGCGCGACGCCCTCGCCGCCGCGCTCGACTTCGAGGCCGAAGGCCAGGCCGAGTCCTTCGCCTCGCCCGACTTCGCCGAAGGCGTCACGGCCTTCATGCAGAAGCGCGCGCCGGAGTTCGGCAGGCGGAAGGGTTAGCCGGGGCCGAGGAAAATTATTGACAGGCGCGGGCGCGCGGCGTAGGCTCTCGCCGTTCTGCCTGAGCAGGTTGCCGCGCGGCACCGGCCCGAGCGCGACCCGAAGCTACCCTGCCCAAACACTCCACACGTTCTGCAAGGAGCAAACCATGACCCACTCTCTCCGGCTGCCCCGTCTCCTATCGGCCCCCAAAGTCCTGTCGCTGCTCGCGGCCTCCCTGCTGCTCATCACGGCCCTCGCCGTCAGCGCGCAGGAGAACGCCAACAACGCCAACGCCAACAACGCGAACCTGAACGCCAACCGCAACGCCAACACGGGCGCCAACGCGAACACGAACACCAACGCCAACCTGCCGGGCAACACGAACGCCAACGCCAACGGCAACGCTAACCAGGGGGCGGGCACGCCGACGCCGAGTCCGACCCCGGATTCGGCGGTCGAGGCGCGGAGGGATAAGCTGGTTGTCTCCAGCTGGTACTACCTCCTCGTCAGTTTGATATTCGCCATCGTGTTGCTGCCGTTCTCCTACACCATCTACCGGGCCATCAGGTACTCGAGCGCCACGTACGGCCCGCTCGGGCTGCCGGAAGGCTCGCTGCGGGCCATGATCGCCTACACGCTCCTCGTGTTCCTCGGCTTCTACATCCTCGCGAGCGTTCTGAGCCTCTCCGACTTCAGGCCGCCCGACTTCCTGCTCGGCATCGTCGCCACGGTCATCGGCTTCTACTTCGGCTCGCGCACGGGCGAAGCGAAGGCCGAGGCGGCCGCGAGGGCGGGCGTCGTGGAAGGGACCGTGACGGAGGCGGCCGGCACACCGGCGTCAGGGGCCACCGTCGAGCTGGCCGCGACGGACGGGAAGAAGTACACGGGGAAGACCGATAACAAGGGCAAGTACAGAATCGAGAAAGTCCCGGCGGGCGATTACGAGATTCAGGCTACCCTGACCGGCCAGAACCCGAGCGACAGGAAGAAGGTGACGGTCAAGGCGGGCGAGTCGCAGACCGTTGACCTGCAGTTGAAGTGAACGGGGCGGGGCGAGGCCGTTAGTCTGCCCGCCCCCTCTATAGTAAACTTGTCCGGGGCTGTCCACGCCCAGACTTCCCGGACTGACGGTTTGAGAGATGGCGCTACTGGAGATTGTAAAGTACGGCGACCCGGTGCTGGAGACGCCCGGCGAGCCCGTGACCGAGTTCGACGAGGGATTGACGAAGCTCGTCGCGGACATGTTCGAGACGATGTACGCGGCGCGCGGCGTCGGTTTGGCCGCGCCGCAGGTCGGCGTCTCGCGCCGGCTCTTCGTGATGGACTGCTCGGGCGGGCAGGACCCGGCGGCGCGCGTCGCGCTCGTCAACCCCGTCGTCTTGAGGGTCGAGGGCGACCAGACCGGCGAAGAGGGCTGTCTGTCCTTCCCCGGAATCTTCTTCCCCGTGAAGAGGAGCCTGCGCGCCGTCGTCCGCGCGCAGGACGTGAGCGGCGAGGAGTTCGAGTTCGACGGCCTCGAGCTCGAGGCCCGCTGCATGCTCCACGAGACCGACCACTGCGACGGCATCGTCTTCCTCGACCGCACCACGCCGCTGAAGCGCGAGCTGGTCAGGCGCAAAATTAAAAGATTGCAGAAGCAGGGCCGCTGGGTCTAGCGCGGATAAAAAAATCGGAACAGAAGCCCGACCGTCAGGGAGGGCGTCG
>DASZKF010000289.1:0-10030 GCA_035947355.1 Pyrinomonadaceae bacterium
GCGCTCTCGAACGGGCTGCGGCTCGTCTCCTTCTCGCACCTTCTGACGAGCGCGCCCTTCGGCCGCCTCGAACGCTACCTCGCGTCGGGGCCGTCGCTGTTCTGAAGAATTTTCGATTTAGTTATCAGTCGTCAGTTACCAGTCATCAGTCATCAGTTTTTTGTCTTTACTGACGACTGATGACTGACGACTGATAACTCCCAATCGCAAATCAAAAATCGCAAATCGAAAATTCTTATTGCTTCGCGGGCGCGCCCTTGTCGGCGGCCGTCTCTTCGACGATGCGGATCAGCTCGTCGGCGCGCGACATGCCGAAGGCTTTCTTCCAGAGGCCGGTCGCCTCGTTGCCGATGATGAAGACGGTCTTGTGGTCGTCCTTGGACTCGACGTACTGGCCGAGCTTGTAGAGCGCCCAGTCCACGTTCTCCTTCTTGCCGGTGAGGAACGTCCAGCCCGGCCGGGCGTGGAACTTCGCGGCGTACTCCTTGAGGCGGGCCGGCGTGTCGGTCAAGGGGTCGACCGAGATCGAGACGAGGAAGACATCCTTGCCGAGCCGGTCGCCGAGCGCCTCCTGAATCTTCTCCATGTTGCGGTTCATCGGCGGGCAGACCGACGTGCAGGTGGTGAAGAAGGCGTTGACGACGACGGTCTTGCCCTTGAGCACGTCGCTGTAGAAGCGGACGCGGCGGCCGTCCTGGTCGAGCAGCTCCACGTCGGAGAAGTACGCGGCCGCGGCCGACTTCTCCTCCTTCGGCTGGCCGGCGTGCCCGCTCGCGTCGTGGCCGGCGTGCGGGTCGGCCGGCTTGGGCGGGGCCTGCGTGCTCTGCGCGGCGGCGGCGGCCGGCAGGGCGAGGGCGATGATGGCGGTCAGGATCAGTCTCTTCATGTCGCGGGCTTACTCCTTTTCAGTCGCGCCGGCCGCGGCGTCGAGACGGCCTTCGGCGGCGTCGCCGATGATCTTGACGAGCTGGCTCGGCTTGGCGAGGCCGTAGGTGCGCGTCCACTGGCCGCGCGCGTCGTTGCCGATGAGCACGGTGGGCGTGTGGTCTTCGCGCCGGGCGCTGGAGGCGGCGAGCGCGCGCAGCAGCTCGTCCACCTGCGGCTTCGCGCCGGTGACGAGCGTCCAGCCGGGGCCGGCCTTGAACTTCTCGCCCCAGGCCTTGAGCCGCTCGGGCGTGTCGGTCGCGGGGTCTACGGAGATCGAGATCAAATTCACGTCGCGGCCGGCACGCTCGCCGAGGTCTCTCTGCACGCGCGCGAAGGTCGCGCCGAGCGGCGGGCAGATGGTCGTGCAGGTGGTGAAGATGAAGTTGATGGCGACGGTCTTCCCTTTCACGAGGTCTGTGTAGAAGCGGACGCGGCGGCCGTTCTGGTCGAGCAGCTCCACGTCGGGGATGTTCATCCCCGCGCCGCTCGCGTGCACCGCGGCCGGCGCTTCGGCCCCCGCCTGTTCCGACGGCCTCAGCTCCATCTTGCACTTCGGGCAGCGGCCCGGCTTCGCCGACTTGACCGACGGGTGCATCGGGCAGGAGTAGGCTCCGGCGGCCGCCGCCTGCTTCTTCGCGTGGTCGTGGCCGTCGTGCGCGCTCGCGCCGAAGGCGAAGGCTGCCATCGCCGAGAGCAGCAGGCACAGGGCCAGCGCCCACGCGGCCAGGGAGTTAAAAATCGTGCTTCTCATCGCGCGAATCCTTTTAGTAGTCAGTGGGAGAGCGGGTCAGAAGCCCGACCGTCAGGGAGGGCGTGTCGGTCACGCCCTCGTCGAGTTACGTCCCACCTCAGACGCCCTCCCTCACGGTCGGGCTTCTGACCCGCTCTACTGCCTATTGCCTTCCGCCGTCGCGGCGGCGTCGAGCGTGAGGTACGGCAGTTGGCGGAAGCCGACGCCCCGCGACGGGCTCTCGACGAAGACCATGTAGACGCCCGACTCGGGCGCGGTGAGCGTCAGCTCGTAGACGCCGCCGCCGGCCGGCTGCGCGAAGTCGCGCTGCTGCCAGATGCCGGGCGCGAGGAAGAAGAGCACGCGCACGTCCGTGAGGCCGTCCACGGGCGTGCCCGCCTTCGGGTCGAGGAGCTTGAAGCGCAGCTTGAAAGGCTCGCCCACGCGGATGTTGCGCGACCCGTTCAGATACTCGACGTGCAGCGACGCGCGCTTCTCCTCCCTGGCCGAAGGGTCGGGCGTGGCCTCGGCCTCGAAGCAGTGGATGATGCGCGGCGAGTCGAGCAGGAAGGCCACGTCGTACTTGCCGCCCTTCGGCAGCTTGACGTTCGTCGCGTAGACGCCGCGCGACTCCTCGCGCAAAGAGCGGTCAACGACGCGGACGGCGCGCGGCACGCGGCGGTAGTTCTGGAAGTTGCCCATCGGCGCGGCCATGCCCTCGCTGTAGTAATAAATCTGCTTGTCGCCGGGGTTGGCGACCAGCACGGCGCCGCCCTCGGGCGCGGGGACGATGGCGTCGGACGGGGCGGCGTAGGCCGGCTCGGCGTTGGGCGCGACCCCGCCGCCGGGGAACTTCACCACGTCCGGCTCCTTGCCGATCGTGCTCAGGCGGATGGCCGAGACCTCCTCGGTGCCGGCCGAGCGCACGTAGGCGAAGTTGTCGGTGAAGGCCACCTGGTCGGCCCCCTTTCCGACCGCGATGGAGTGGAGCGGGCGGTTGGTCGAGGCGTCGAAGACGTAGACGACGGACTCGGCCGCGTTCGGCGCGAACCCGTAGCGGCCGCCCGGCGCGAAGCGGACGGACTTCAGTCCCGGCTTCGCCGAGAGCGTCGCCAGCGGCTCGTGGCTCGGGCCGCCGACGGCCGTGATCTGCCCGCCCTCGCTGGCGACGTAGGCCACGCGGCTCAGGCCGGAGTAGGCGACCGAGACGGGGTGCACGCCCGCCTTCACGTCCTTCACCTTCGCGAGCCGCGCCACGTCCACGACCGAGAGTGTGGCGGCGTCGCTGTTGGTGACGTAGGCGAACTTATTGTCGTCGGAGAAGGCGACCTCGTGCTCGCCCGCGCCGGTCGGGATGGTGGCGGCGACCTTGAGCGCCGCGGCGTCTATCACGGTCACGCCGCCCTGCCCGCCCTCGCCTTCGCGGTCGTTGCCGACCCAGAGGTACTTCTCGTCGGGCTGGAGGCGCACGCGCGTCGGCCGCGTCCCGGCGTCTATGTTGCTGACGACCTTCCACGTCGCCGTGTCAACGACCGCCACCTGGTTGACCGCGGGCATGCTGACGAAGAGTCTGGCGCGGTCGGAGGTGAGCGCCCAGTCGGCGCCGGGGCTCCTGAGGAGGACGAGCGTGACGAGCTTGCTGCCGCCGAAGCCGAGCAGGGGGTCTATGACCGAGACGTTCGGCTCCTGGTTGAGCGTGAGGATGTAGTAGGTGTTGAGGTCTACGTCGGGCCGCGCGCGCAGGGAGCCTTGCATGAAGCCCTGCACCCTCTCGCGGCACTGCGCCTGGTCTGCGGCCGCGCCCTCGCGCAGCGTCATCCAGGCCGCGGGGCGGACGCCGCCGAGCGGCGTCTTGGTCGCCGTGTCGCTGACGCGGAAGCGGACGACGGCGTCGCGCCCGGCCGTGAGCGCCCCGGCCTTCTCGACCGGCTCGACCGTGAACTCGACCTTGATGCCTTCCTTGACGACCTCCTGCGGGCCGCGCGCGGCCTGCGTTGGGGGCGCGGGCGTCTGACTGGTTTGCTGCTGCTGGCGGCCGAGGGCCGCGGGGCCGCCCGCCAGGACGCAGGCGAGCAGCGCGGGGGAAAGGAGTTGGCGTAAGGTTTTCATAAATTCTTCTTTGAAATTTTGTTGTGCCGGGGCGCTCAGCGCGTGATGGCCTTGAGGTCGCGCATCGTGCTGCAGAACGAGCGCACGGAGACGGGGCCGTCGTTGGCGTAGTCGAGGACGGCCTGGCGCAGTTGCGGCGTGTCGGCGAAGACGAAGGTCGTCCGGCCGTTCTGGCGCTTGATGCTTTCGATCTGGAACTCGCGGCAGCGGAGGAAGCTCGCGAGCGAGAGGTCGGTCGTCTCGTAGGAGACGCGGGCGGTCTGCGAACCGTTCATCTTGTCTTCATCCTTCCGCCCCCGGAAGAGGCGGGATTCATCTGCGGGACGCGGCATCCCCGAGGGCGCGCGTGCGGCGCGGTCACGGCGGCGACCGAGTTGTCCCTTCGGGTTGGCGCGCCGGCCCTTCGGCCCCGGCGCTCGCGCGGGCTTGCGGCGACTCTCCCCGGCCCGCGTAATTTAGCATCTCGTGCGGCGAGGCGCACGCTACAGGCGTTCGCCCGCTTACTCAGCAACCGGCATGCCTCAACCGCGCCCACATTTACCGCCAAACAGCCCGCCCCGCCCCCGCCCCATGATCCACCATGAAACACGCCGCCCCCGCCGTGCTCCAGCGTGAATCACCCGCCCCGGCACAAGAAAATTCGCGCCCCGCGTGGCGGTAAAACGGCTTAAGATGCGGCCGACCTTCGGGCGTATAATTTTAGACGCCTTCCTCCTTAACCTGATCCGTCGTATATTCTGGCCCATGAGCTTGACGTTCGAGTGGGATGAGGGGAAGGCGTCAGAAAATCGCAGGAAACACGGCGTGTCTTTCGCGGATGCGTCCACCGTATTTGCGGATCAGCTTTCGAGAACCATCCCCGACCCTCTACATTCGGACGAGGAAGACAGGTTCGTCATCTTAGGCGAATCAGCCTCTGGGCTTACGCTGGTGGTACACACTTGTCGGGGAGAGACTATCAGAATCATCAGCGCGCGGAAGGCGACCTCACGCGAGAGGAGAGATTATGAGCGAGGAATCGAATAAAGAAGCCGTCGAGATGCTGGACGAGTATGACTTTAGCCGGGGCGTAGTGGGGAAGTATGCCAAGCAATACGCCGAAGGGACCAATATCGTGTTGCTCGACCCTGACGTGGCAAAAGTATTCCCGGACTCCGAATCGGTTAATCAGGCCCTGCGTGCGATAGCCCAGATCATCCAGCGGCGGTCTCGCTAATCCGCGCCGGCGTCTAACAACAGCATGCACCCGGCCGCGAGTCAACCTGGATGTCATCGCGAACGTGCCGCTGTCGGTGTTGAATGCGCAGCGGGTGACGCCGCGCGTTAGGCATCTGGCGTTGCGCCGGCTCTGAATCGTTGGCACGGAACTCTCGCGGGGTTAGGATTCGCCGGCCCGAAAGGAGATGAAACGATCATGCGCTCCCCCGGACAAGCCCGTCGCCTCGTGCTTTTGGCGCTGTCGGTCTGCTGCTCGGTGTTGTTCGCCTCCCCCGCCCCGGCCCAGTACAAGATCGAATTGCAGACGTGCGAAGACCTGAAGATCACCGAGACTCGATACGGCGGCTCGGTGGTCGAGACCGCGGCCTGCGTCAACCCGACCAAGACTTTTCAGCCCAAAGGCACGTTGCGCAACGTCAACCTCCTGGCGACGTTCCCGGCCGTGCCGACGGGGGCCGGCATCACCTTCATGGTGACGAAGGATGACGCCGGCGGCGAGTACGTGCAGAACGTGGATTACGCGGCCTCGCCGCATCACACGACGGCCTACGCCCGCCTGACCATCAACACGCCCGGGAAATATTTCGTGCGCATGGCGAACTACTACGACAAGTCGCAGGTCTGGGCGACCGCCGACTTCACCGTCGGCGAGGACACGGTCGGGCCGCGCGCGGCCGGCAACACCCCGGCCGGCCGGGGCAGGGTCAGCATCTGCAGGGAGGTTGACGACGACTGGAAGTGCGTCGGCCAGTCGGACCAGTGGGCGGCGAACACGCCCTTCAACGTCCTCTTCGAGAACCCGACGCCGGTCGGGGTGGACTTCATCGGAATCGTCTTTTACAAGCAGGGCGCGGACGGCAAGGACGCGGAATTCGTCAACGAGTACCAGCAGAACATCGGCGAGGAGAACCGCAAGTACGCGACGGTCGGCGACTCCCTCAAGCTGCCCGCCGGCAGTTACAGCGTCTACGTCATCGCCTGGGGCAAGCGCGAGGTCCTGGAACACCGCGGCAACCTGACCGAGTATTTCGCGAAGACGGTCTTGACGGTGAAGTGAGAGAAACGAACCGGAGGCCCTTCCGGCGCGCGGGAGCGCCGCGCTCGTCGCAGGCCGGCCGGGCGGTAATTCGGGCGGGGGAATCTCTGGCGGTGAGCAAGTGGTCTAATCCTGAAGAGTGGGCACGGCTCCGCAGCGGCGAGTCGTGCCCGATCTGCCTGCAAGGTAAGCCGACGAATATTATCGCGGAGCTTGAGGTCTCTTTCCTCACGGCGGGCGAGGAGACGCCGATAAAAGGCTCCTGTGCTTTATTCTTTAAACGGCACGCCGTCGAGCTGTACGAGTTGTCGCCCGAAGAGGCCGCGGCCTTCATGCGCGACGCGCAGAGGGCGTCGAAGGCGGTGCACGAGGCCACGGGGGCGATTAAAATGAACTACGAGATACACGGGAACACAATCCCGCATCTTCACATGCACCTGTTCCCGCGCTACGTCGGGGACGCTTTCGAAGGCAGGCCGATTGATCCTCGGGTGGTAACGGCCCCGGTCTACGCGCCGGGTGAGTTTGCTGGCTTTATCGCCGACGTTCAGATGCATCTAAGATGAAGCGGGCGATGCCGGGCGTTAGGCTGCCTGGCTTTCGTGTGCTGTGCTAGGATTACGGCGAGGTGACGGCCATGACTTTCACGGTCGAATACGAGCGGGAGGATGACGGGCGTTGGCTGGCGGAGGTGTTGGAACTGCCGGGCGTGCTCGCCTACGGGCAGACCTCCGAGGAGGCTATCGCTAAGGCTCAGGCGCTCGCCCTGCGCGTCCTCGCCGACAGGCTTGAGCACGGCGAGGGCACCCGCGAGTTCGTGAGCATCTCGTTCGCAGCGGCATGAGTCAGTGGTCATCCGCCAAAGCAAAGCGCGTCCTCGCGGCGCTCCTCCGCATCTGTTGGGTCGTCAAGCGGGAGTCGAGTTCTCACGAAGTCCTCTCGCGCCCCGGCTACGCTGATGTGACGTTTGCCTTCCACGACAAAGATGAGATCGGCCCCAAGATGCTGGCGCGCATCGCAAAGAATACGGGCCTCAAGCCGGAAGATTTATAGCGGAGTTATTTCAGAGGGGCCGGCGTGAGGAGGGTTCTGGTCATAGGGTCGGGCGGGGCCGGCAAGTCTACGCTGGCGCGGCGGCTGGGCGGGCTGCTCGGTCTGGAGGTGATCCACCTCGACGCGCTGTACTGGCAGGCGGGTTGGGTCGAGACGCCGAAGGAGGTCTGGCGCGAGCGGGTCGAGGGGCTTTTGAGGCGGGAGGGGTGGGTGATGGACGGGAACTACTCCGGCACGCTCGGACTCCGGCTCGCCGCCTGCGACACGGTCGTCTTCCTCGACCCGCCGCGCGCCGTGTGCGTGTGGCGCGTGCTCAGGAGGTCGCTCGCCTACCGAGGCACCGAGCGGCCCGACATGGCGCGGGGCTGCCCCGAGAGGATGACGGCCGCCTTCCTGCGCTGGGTCTGGGACTACCCGGCGCGGACGCGGCCGAAGGTTCTGAAGTTGCTGGCCGAGCACGCAGAGGGTAGGACAATCGTCCGCCTCCGCACGCGCGCCGAGGCGGAAGAGTTCCTGGCCCGCGTCGCCGCGCGCCGGCCGGCCGGGCGCGTTCCGGCGTGACGCCCGTCAAACCCTTATGTCTGACCGTTCGACACACCTGGCGGTGATCGGCGCGGGGCCGGTGGGGCTGGCCGTGGCGCGTGCGCTGGCGGCGCGCGGGATAGCCTACGAGCAGTTGGAGGCCGACGACGACCTCGGCGGCAACTGGTATCACGGCGTCTACGAGACGGCGCACATCATCTCCTCGAAGCGGACGACCGAGTACGCCGACTTCCCGATGCCCGCCGACTACCCGGACTTCCCGAGCGCGCGGCAGATGCTCGACTACCTGCGCGCCTACGCCGAGCACTTCGGGCTGCGCCGACACATCCAGTTCGACACCAAAGTTCTGATGTGCCGGCCGCTCGCGGGCGGGCGCTGGGAGGTGGAGCTGGCCTCGGGCGAGCGGCGCGTCTACAAGGGCGTCGTCGTCTGCAACGGCCACCACTGGGACAAACGCTTCCCCGCATACCCCGGCCGCTTCGAGGGCGAGCTGTTCCACTCGAAGGACTACAAGCACCCGCGCCAGCTCGAAGGCCGCCGGGTGCTCGTCATCGGCGGCGGCAACTCGGCGTGCGACGTGGCCGCGGAGGCGGCGCGCGTCGGCCGCAGCTGCGACCTCAGCCTGCGGCGCGGCTACTGGTTCCTGCCCAAGACGATCTTCGGCGTCCCGCTCCCCGAACTCGTCCCCGGCTGGACGCCCGTCTGGGCGCAGCGCCTGATGCTGCGCGCGCTGCTGAGAGTCATCGTCGGCCGCTACGAGTCTTACGGGCTGCCGCGGCCCGACCACCGCATCTTCGAGGCGCACCCGACCCTCAACAGCGAGCTGCTCCACTACGTCAAGCACGGCCGCATCCGCCCGCGCCCCGACGTGGAGCGCTTCGAGGGCCGCCGCGTCCACTTCAAGGACGGGAGCTCGGCCGAGTTCGACGCGGTCGTCTGCGCGACCGGCTTCCACCTCTCCTTCCCCTTCCTGCCGCCCGGCCTCGTCCCCGTCCGGGGCAGTAACGCCTTGCTCTACGGCGGCTGCGCGCTGCCCGGCTACAAGAACCTCTACGTCGTCGGCACGGCGCAGGCGCGCTACGGCTTCGGGCCTCTGATGACGCCCGCGGCCGAACTGCTCGCGCGCCTCGTCGAGCTGCAAGACCGCATGGAGCTGCCCGTCGGGCTCGTCCTCAAGGAGTCGGGCGCGCGCCCGCCCTCGACGCACCTGCTCGACCCGCACGCGGCGCTACGCCGGATGCGGCGCGCGAAGTACACCCTGCCGCTCCTGCCCTGGAGGGAGCGGCGGCTGCGCGCGAAGCTGAAGCCCCCGCCCCTCCCACAGCATACAAGCACCCGGCCTAACCCTGATTTGCAAGTCTACTGATGCGACGACTCGAAGGCAGTGTGGCGGTCCTGACCGGCGCGGCCGGCGGCATCGGGGGCGCGCTGGCGCGGCGGCTCGCGGCCGAGGGCGCGGCGCTCGCCCTTGCAGACCTCGACGGGGCGGCGCTCGCGCGGGTCGCGCGCGGGCTGGCGGAGGAGGGCTGCGAGGTCTCGGCGCACGAGGTGGATGTCTCGGAGGCCGGGCGCGTCGGCGAGTTCGCGCGTGAGGTGGAGCGGAGGCACGGGCGCGCCGACGTGCTCATCAACAACGCGGGCGTGGCGCTCATCGGCGACGTGGAGGAGGTCTCGCTCGCCGACATCGAGTGGGTGATGGGCGTCAACTTCCGCGGCGTCGTCCACGGCGTCAAGCACTTCCTGCCGCTGCTCAGGCGGCAGCCCCGCTCGTACCTCGTCAACGTCTCGAGCATCTTCGGCGTCGTCGCGCCGCCGGGCCACGCCGCCTACTGCGCGAGCAAGTTCGCCGTCCGCGGCTTCACCGAGGCGCTGCGCCACGAGCTTGAGGGCACGGGCGTGCGGGTCTCGTGCGTCCACCCCGGCGGCGTCCGAACCGGCATCGCGCGCGCGGCCCGCGCCGGCTCGGACGCCGCGCCGGGCAAACGCGAGCGCGAGGCCGAGAGGTTCGAGCGCCTCGCCGTGACGACGCCCGAGCGCGCGGCCGAGCGCATCGTCGCCGGCATGCTCCGCGGCGAGCCGCGCATCCTCGTCGGCCGCGACGCCTCGCAGATAGACCTCATCCAGCGCCTCCTCCCCTCCCGCTACTGGCGCGTCCTCGAACCCATCGTCGAACGCCGCACCGGGCGGAAGATGTAAGTTTCGGGTTACGAGTTTCGGGTTTCCAGTTAGAAGACAGGTCGTCGCACGGGCACGCCGTCTTTAACTCGAAACCCGAAACTCGTAACTCGAAACTTATGCTTTCCCGGCGCGGCGCTCGACGATGGGTTCGAGGATGCGCCAGTAGCGCGCGGGGAGGAGGCGCTGGATGAGGTCTATCTGCGAGGCGTCGCGGCCGACGAGGATGCGGGCCTCGC